>CAZKHZ010000018.1:0-26976 GCA_964552715.1 uncultured Chitinophagaceae bacterium
GGTATTGATGATGTGGTTTACACTTCTATCGGTGATACAATTTGTGTTGGTGAGCCTGCCAATCTTACTGTTACAACAACAGGAGGCGCAAGCCCTTACACTGTTGTGTACTCTAATGGGGTTACACCTACAACGGTAACTCCATATATTTCAGGTACTAACATTCCAGTTTCGCCAACTGCAACAACTACTTATACTTTAGTATCTGTTACAGATGCGAACGGTTGTGTTGCTTCACCTGCGTCAGGCACAGCTACAATTGCTGTTTACCCTGTAGTTACTGTTGCAGCTACTGCCGACCAAGCAGTTTGTAACAATCAATCTACTACAGCCGTAACCTTTACAGGAACAGGCACAAGTTACAATTGGACTAACAATGCTCCTTCAATTGGTTTGGCTGCCAGTGGAACAGGAAATATTTCAGCTTTCACAGCAACTAACACAGGGGGTGCTCCAGTTGTAGCTCAAATTATAGTTACACCTACAAGTTCAGTAACGGGCTGTTTTGGTACTCCTGACACTTTCACTATTACGGTGACTCCTAATTTGACTGTTAACCCAACTGCTGACCAAGTTTTGTGTGTAAATCAAAACTCAGCGGCTGTTAACTTCACTGGTACAGGTGCTGCTTATTCTTGGACAAATGATAACACTGCGGTTGGCTTAGCTGCAAACGGAATAGGTGATATTGCTTCGTTTGTTGCAACTAATACAGGTACAACGCCTTTGGTAGCTACGGTAGTAGTTACACCTTCAGGTAATGCCTGCCCAGTAACTAACGATACTTTCACCATCACCGTTAATCCAGGTCCAGTGGCTGTTTGTCAAGATGTGACAGTTTACTTGGATGGCACAGGAAGCGTAACCGTTTCTGCTGCACAAGTTAACAATGGCAGCACAGCAGGTTGTGGTATTCAATCGCTTATTGTTTCTCCAAATACTTTCAATTGCGGCACCACAGGTGCTAACACAGTTACCTTAACACTTACTGATAACGGAGGAAATGTTGCAACTTGCCAGGCAACTGTAACGGTGCTTGATACAATTGGACCAATAATCATTTGCCCAAGTGATATCACTGTAGGTAACACAACAGGATTGTGTGGTGCGATTGTAAATTACACAGCACCAACTGCAACCGATAATTGTGTAACATCTACTGTTTCGCAAGTTGCCGTTAATCAAACAGGCTTGCCGCAAAATATTACTGATAACAATGCAACTGGCGTAACCAATACTCTCAACGTTTCACAGTTTAGTGGTGCTGACGCTTTAGGTGGTTCTGTTATCTTGAATACGGTATGTTTTACTATCAATCATACTTGGATTGGTGATTTAAAAGTGTCATTAAAAGCACCAAATGGCACAATAATACCATTGGTTGACCGACCAGGTGTACCAGCAGGTATGTTTGGCTGCTCCCAAAACAATATTAATACGTGCGTTCAAACAGGAACGGGTGCAGATATGGAAAGTGTTTGTGATCCATCTACACTTATTACAACTTATGCCATAAGTGGTAACTACTTTGCTCATGCAGGTGCAGATTTGAATGCTATTAACCTTGCAGGTGGCTTAGCAAACGGTGCTTGGGAATTAATTGTTTCCGATAATGAGGGTGGTGATGTAGGAACTATTCAGGCGTGGTCGTTGAATTTTACTCAAACTTCAGTAAATGGAGTGCTTAACTACAATCAAATTGCTGGTTTGGCAAGTGGCAGCACGTTCCCTATTGGAACTACAACAAATACCTTTGTGGTTGAGGATGCCAATGGCAATACTGACACTTGTAGTTTTGATGTTGTAGTTAGTGATACCGAGGCTCCAAAATTCGGTGTTCAGAATTGCACTGGTGGAACATTTACAATTCAAATTACGGATGCAGGAGTAGGCTTTATGGATGAAGTGGATTGGACACTTACCGATGGTAACAATATTATAATAGCATCAGGTGGTAATTATACAACTCTGTCGGTTACGGAAATTGTAAATGGAACCACTGGTCCTTATGTATTCAATATCACCTCTGCTGGTGCTTTTGATGATAACGTTGCAAACTATTCTATTAGTTGTAATGGAAATGTGGTTGCTTCAGGAATTGTTGTTGGAACATTTTTTGGTGGAACCGGAACAGCAACATCAGCTAATTTTTGTTGTGTTGATGGATTCTGTTCTACAGATTTAGTTGTTAATGCAGCACAAGGCGCGTGTGATGCGGTTGTTACTTATGAAATACCTTTCGCCACAGATAATTGCCTAGGTGTTACCCAATCACAAACATCAGGCTTGCCAAGTGGAGCTACTTTCCCTACTGGAAACACAACCATTACTTATGAGGCAATAGATGTTGCTGGAAATATTTCTACTTGCACATTTAAAGTAACTGTATTGGAGGTTACTCCTCCAACCGCTGTATGTCAAGATGTAACTGCATATTTAGATGCTACAGGTAATGTAACTATTACTGCTGCGCAAGTGGATGGTGGTAGTTTTGACAACTGTGGTATTGATTCTTTATCACTTTCTAAATATACTTTTAGTTGCCGTGATGCAGGTCAAAATACAGTTGTATTATTTGTTACCGACCTTTCAGGTAATGTAGATGCTTGTAATGCTACTGTAACTATCGTGGATACTATTCCTTACAGAATCGTTTGTCCTTCTGATATCACGATAAACAATAACACTGGGGTTTGCGGGGCAGTAGTAACATTCCCTGTTCCTACCACAACCGACAACTGTGTTGACACAGTATTCTTGAGTCAAAGTTTTGATAACTTCACCATCATTTCACCTAACTCAGTTGCATGTACTGGAGGTGGTACCCATAGAGATAATAGTTATTACAGGGTATATGACTTAAATACTTATGGTTATACAGCAGGTAATGACTTAAATGTAACCGATGTTCAATTTGGAATTGAGTTAGCGGATGCTACTAGTGGTTCTCAGCCTGCAACTATAAATCTATATACGTTAAGCGGTCCGTTTGTTTTGGCAAACTTAACCCTTGTTGCTACGCAAAATATTACCATTGCCGATCAGACGCAAACAATTTTCACCGCGCCAATTACTGTTACCATCCCTGGTGGTTCGCAATTGGTTGTTGAGTTGTTTACACCTAATGGTCAGGTTCCAGGTAATCTTTTCTTTGTTGGTTCTAATAGTTCTGGTCAAACTGGTACAACATATTTAAGAGCTCCTATCTGTGGAGCCGTAGAACCTACAGATGTAGCTACTTTAGGTTTCCCTAACATGGAAATGATCTTAAATGTGCTTTCTGTACCAACGGCATCAGTTACTCAAATAGCTGGCTTGCCAAGTGGAAGCACATTCCCTGTTGGTACTACAGTGGTAACCTATGCTGCTGACAATGGAAGCGGTGCTAAAGATACTTGTAGCTTTAACGTAGTAGTTAATGATGCAGAGTTCCCATTTGCTGTTTGTCAAGACATCACTGTTTACTTAAATGCTAATGGTAAGGTTGCCATCACTGCTGCTGATATTGATAACGGTAGCACAGATAATTGTGGCATTGAGTCATTAGTGCTTTCAATTGATAGTTTCAATTGTGCTCAATTGGGCACTAATACAGTTACTCTAACTGTAACAGATACTGCTGGAAATGCATCTACATGCACATCAACAGTTACAGTATTAGATACTGTTCCTCCAGTTGCAGTTTGCAATAACTTCACTGCATATCTTGATGCAAATGGAAACGTAACTGTTACCGGACTTAATGTGGGTGCTGGAGCAACGGACAACTGTGAAATTGCTTCAATTGATGTAACTCCAAATGCTTTCACTTGTGCAGCAGTAGGCGATACGGTTGTTGTAACTGTTACTTTTGAAGATGCTTCGGGTAATACTTCATTCTGCACAGCCGAGGTTTATGTGTTGGATAGCGTTAGCCCTGTTGCTGTTTGTAGAAACATCAACATACAATTAGCTATAAATGGATTGTCAAGTATCACTGCAGCACAAATTAATAATGGCAGCACCGATAATTGCGGAATTGAAACCATTTCAGTTTCCCCAAACACATTTAATTGCTCAAACATTGGACTAAATACTGTTACATTAACCCTTACCGATAGCTCAGGCAATGTTTCAACTTGCACAGCTATAGTTACAGTTGACCCAAGCGCTACTATTGATAGCTTTGGTTTGAGTAACTATAATGGCTTTAATATTAGTTGCTATGGTTCTACTGATGGAACTGCAACAGTTTTCACAACATCTGCTTTCCCTGTTACTTACTTATGGAGCAATGGACAAACTACTCAAACCGCAACTGGTCTTGCAGCAGGAGAGTACTTTATTACTGTAACTGCCGGCACTTGCGAGTTTGTTGATTCTGTTACTCTTACTCAACCTGATAGTCTTTCTATCAATCCTGTGTTAAGCAATTACAATGGATTTGGTGTAAGATGTTTCGGTAGTAACGATGGAACAATTACCTTGAATGTTACTGGTGGTGTTCCTGCATACAATTATGCTTGGCCTTCATCTTCTGCTATTGGTAATAGTTATACAGCTAACGGTTTGTTGCCTGGTATTTACAGTATCACGGTTACAGATTTGAATGGTTGTACTAAAGTTTCTACATCTGAGCTTACAGAACCAACCCAAGTTCAAACTTCAATTTCGGCTGTAGCGCCTAAGTGCAACGGAGGAACTGACGGAACTGCAACGGTTGTTGCATCTGGTGGAACATCAGTATTTACTTACTTGTGGAACACGGTTCCAGCTCAAACAAATGCAACTGCAACAGGTTTGCGTGCGGGTACTTACACAGTTACCGTATCTGACGGAAATGGATGTACTTCTGTAAATTCAATAACTATTGCTCAACCTGCTGCTTTGGTTGCTATTGCACAACGCACTTCAAACTTTAATGGTTTTGGCGTTAGTTGCTTTGGTAGCACAAACGGAACTGGAAGTGTAAATGTAATTGGTGGCACTGCTCCATATAATTACACTTGGTCAAGTGGCACAGTTTCTGGTAATACTGTTTCTGGATTAGGAGTTGGTACCTTCCGTGTAACTGTAACAGATGCCAATGGTTGCACAGCTTTAGACAGTATTGTGGTAAATCAACCCTCTCGCTTAACAGTGGCTGCGGCTGTTACCAGCAACTTTAATGGAGCTCAAATTAGTTGTAATGGTGCTACAGATGGGGTAATTACTTCAAATGCTACAGGTGGTGTTGCTCCATATTTCTATGATTGGAACACCAACCCAGCGCAATCTTCTAAAGTAGCCATAGGCTTAGGCGCAGGTACTTACCGTGTAACCATTACCGACTTGAACGGTTGCAACGATACCGCTTCTGCAACTATTACTGCTCCGGCATTGATAGTGGCAAATGGCGCTGTTACCAGCAATTTTAATGGATTTGGAGTAAGCTGCTTCGGTGGCAACAATGGAACAGCTACAATTACTGCAACTGGTGGTACAGGAACTTTAACTTACACATGGCCGGCTTCAACTGGTTTAGGCAACACGGCAAGCGGAACAAGCCTGAGTGCAGGTACTTATGTAGTAACAGTGAAAGATGTAAATAACTGTGTTGACACGGCTGTTGTAACCATTACTCAGCCATCAAAAGTTGCAGCAACAATAGCTAAAACTGATGCTAGGTGCTTTGGTAGTAGCGATGGAAAGGCTTGGGTAACTGTAAGTGGTGGTGTTCCGGGATATACATATTCATGGAATACAAACCCTGTTCAAACTACAGACACAGCAAGTAACTTACTTGCAGGAACTTACACTGTGGTGGTTTCAGACCAAAACGGTTGTTCATCTACAGTTTCAGTAGTAGTTGGTGAGCCTACTTTATTAATAGCTAGTGCAAATGGTGAAGGCGTTACTTGCCCAAGTGGTAATGACGGAAAAGCTACAGCCACAGTTACAGGCGGAACAACTCCTTACACATTTGCTTGGAGCACTACACCTGCACAAACAGGCGCAACTGCAACAGGATTGACAGCAGGTACTTACACGGTAACTGTAACAGATGGTAATGGATGCACAGCTACAGATACTGCGGTTATCATCGTTAAGTACCCAACTTTACCTACTGCAACGCTTAGTGGTGGTGGTTCAGTTTGTGCCGATGAGTCTCGCCCTAGTATCTTTATAACATTCACTGGCTTCCCGCCTTATAATTTCACATTAAGCAATGGAACTTCTTCAACAAACTACACAGGAGTAACTCAAAGTCCTTTGGTGGTTGTAAATCCTGATCAGGGTACTTACACCATTACTAACTTCTCTGATGCACATTGCACAGGAACTGTAAGTGGCTCTGCTGTTGTTAGGGTAAATCCTATACCTCAGGTTGTTGTTACAGGCGGTGGATTTGTTTGTGATGGCGAAATATTGCCAAGTGTTGAAGTTGAATTCACAGGAACTGCACCTTGGGATGTTGTGATTCGGATTCCTGAAGGAAGAGATACACTTATAACAGGTATTACTAATACGCCTTTGGTATTTAATCCAACAACAGAAGGTTTCTATATTGTTCGTTCAGTATCTGATTCAAACGGTTGTGTTGCTTTCAACTTAAATGCTTCTAAAGAAGTAGGTTTCTTCTTGTTGCCTTTGGTTGATGCGGGTGAGCCTAAAACAGTGGATAAAGGATTCAGCGTTAAATTAGATGGTAGAGTAATTACCGCCAACGGTGGTGTTGTAAATTACGAATGGACACCAGATTCTACGTTGAACAATGCATTCATTGAGCAGCCTTTGGCTCGTCCTTTTGTAACTACTTTATACACTTTAACTGCAACGGATAAAAACAATTGCAAAGCAAATGATACAGTAACCGTAACAGTTTCAGACCGTATTATTATTGATGTTATCAATGTGTTCACGCCAGATGGAGACGGAATCAACGAATTCTTTGTAATTCGTAACCGCGATGCATTCGGAGTTCTTGAGTTAACTATCATAAACCGTTGGCAGCAAATTCTTTACGAAAGCGATGACTACGCTAACAACTGGGATGGAACCTGGAAAGGTAAACCGGTGGATGACGGAACGTATTACTATGTGATAAAAGATGTCGCTTCGGGCAAAACAATTAAAGGCGCAGTAACCATTTTGAGAAACAACGAATAATTTCAAACCGACTAAAAAACAGATATTATGAAAACGATTTCTAATAAAATTTTTGCGGTAGTTTTAAGCATTCTTGGCTTAAATGTAGCTGCACAGCAGGTGCCTTTGGTGAGCCAATATTTCTACACGCCTATGCTTTACAATCCTGCCATGACTGGTAAGGAAGATGAAGTAAACATTTGGTTGATGGATCGCGAACAGTGGACTAGGGTGCAAGGAGCACCTGCCACTCGTGGCGGAACTATTGACGCTGGTTTATGGAAGAACAGAATAGGAGTGGGGCTAGCTGTATTTCAAGACCAAACAGACATCATTAACCGTATTCTAATTCAAGGCTCTATTGCCGGAAGAGTAAAGGTGTTTAAAGATGCTCACATTGGTATTGGTATAACACCAAGCTTGATGAACGTACGCATTGATTTTCAAAAAGCAAATCCCGAAGTGCTTGCCGATCCACACTTGTTCAATCAGGTTCAAAATCGCAATACTTTTGATTTAACTGCTGGTTTATCTTTTACTTGGAAACAGTTAATTGTTGGTTTCTCAGTGCCGCAGGTTTTAAATTCAAGAGCGCGCTACCTTAGTGCTTTGAATGCAACTGATATGACATTGTCTCGTCACTACATGGGTCATGCTTCTTACAGGTTCGAGTTCTCTCGCAAGCGTTTCTTTTTACAACCTACAGTGTTGTTGAAAGGAACCAAGAATGCACCCTTTCAAGGAGAAGGTAATGTGATGGTTGGTTACAAAAACATCGTTTGGGCTGGTCTTGGCTACCGTTCAAGCAGCAACATTGTTGCTATGGTAGGGGTTGGCATCTTAGATTGGGTTAAAATTGGTTACGCTTTCGATTACAACCTTAACGGGCGCGTGTCCACCCAATTGGGAGGTTCACACGAAGTTATTGTTGGTGTAAGAATTCCTTACGGCAAAAAAACGCCTCCTGTTGATACCGAAAAGTACAATAAAAGATTCAAGGAAATTGATAGTGTAAATGCAGCTCAACAAGTTAAAATTGATTCCTTAAACGATCAGGTTGCTGCCTTGCAAAAAGATAACGAGCAAATCAAAAATGATTTGGACGGCTACAAACAAAAATTGGCTGCCAACGAAGGCAAAGTCAATGACTTGAGCAAAGCCCTGGATGGCTTTGAAAGCCGTGTTAAAACTCAAGATGCATTAACAGGGAAAGCAAGTCCTGGTGGAAATATGTTCCGCTTAGATAATGTGTACTTTGAAACCAATAACAGCAACTTGAAAAAAGAATCAAATGTGCAGTTGGATAGAGTGGTTAAATACTTGGGCGATAATCCTGCAAGTAAAATCAACATCTTCGGACACACTGATTTTGTTGCCTCAGAAGATTACAACAAATGGTTAAGTGAGCGCAGAGCTAAAGCTGTGTTCGACTATCTTGTTAAAAAAGGAGTTTCAAGCGACAGACTTACTTTCAAAGGCTTAGGAAAATCTGCTCCAGTTGCCTCAAACGAAACCGAAGAAGGCAAAGCACAAAATAGAAGAGTAGAAATCGAAATTGTAAAATAGACGTTTCATCCCTTGGATTTTATTTCAAATCCCGCAGCATTTTAATGCTGCGGGATTTTTATTTGATATTGGAGATATAATTTGTGCAGCGTTCCCTTAGCTCCAATGTCTCCTTCTCCAAAATCTAACACGCCTAACGAAGCCATTCCCAGCAGCCGTTTCCCCAAGCTGGTGCATGCGAGTTGCCCGTTCCTTTCTTGTTCAATTGTCTTTACCCCAAAAAAACCTTCCAACCAGTAGTTTTGCTTCAACCGCTGCAAGCCACATCTACTTCACCGTGTGTGTAAACTTTTGCTTGAATTTACTTGCCTTCAGCCACAGGTCTGCTGCCCCAATACCAAGCCAGCAAGCCGCCCGTTACCAAATGCCAAACGCCCCACATGGCAGCAATAATCGCCATACCTGCCATTCCATTGAAAAACGTAAATATCAATATCAGCCCCAGACCCGAATTTTGCACACCTGTTTCAAACGTAATGGTGCGCACATCCTTTTCGCCCAAGCCTAAAAGCTTTGCAAAAATATATCCAGCAAAAAGTGCCACCGCATTATGAATGATGACCAAGGGCATAACTGTGCTGAGGTTATCTATAAACACCTGTCTGTTGGATATAAAAGCCGCAACCAGAAAAAAGGCAAACGCAAGCAAGGCAAAACGCTTCATATAGGGAACAATTTTGTCGCTGAAAGCTGGGCGATAATATTGCAGCAACATACCCACCAAAAGTGGCACACCCATCACCACAACTATGGTGCTTAAAATGTCGCTAAGGCTTAGGTGAATTTCGCGCAGCAGCAAGGCAGTGTCTGCATCCAAGCCGCCATAAAACGAAAAGTTCAAGGGCGTAAGAACAATCGCCATTAGGTGCGAAACGGAGGTCAAACCAACTGCCAAAGCAGCATTTCCTTTAGCCAAATAAGTAAACATATTGCTCATGGTGCCGCCTGGGCAGGCACCCACCATTATCATGCCCAAAGCTATAGCCGGTGGGGGATGCAGTAGTTTCACCAAACCAAAAGTGAGTAGCGGAAGCAGCAAAAAATGCACCCCCAAGCCCACCACCGCGCTCTTTTTATTTTTAATTAGGTTAACGAAATCTTCCTTCTTTAACTCTAGCGCCATGCCAAACATAATGAAGCCCAAAATCACATTTAAGGCAATTAAACTATTGGCACTAAAATGAATGCTGCTCTCTGCTATTGGCATACGTTGGTTGAATTGTGAAAAAATTATGTGTTTTGAGAAAATATTTAAATTTATTTGAATACTACTGCAAAAATGGAATGTAGGAATAGTGGAATAGCTCTATTGGTGTTCATTTTCTTTTCATTGCCTCAATACCTCATCAGTCCACTTTTTAACCCTTACATTTTTCCAGGCTTCCAACATTCCACAATTCCATCTTGTACTAAGGGTGTTTGTTGTGCCGCTCTTTAGCGAAGATGAAAAAAATTGGAATACAAAATAGTTTGGGAGAATATAGATACTAGCGCAGCACCTTTTTTAATTCACTAACCTTGCCGTGCAAAAAGAAAACTAAAACCGATGCTAAAAGAGTCTGAATTGATATTGAATGAAGATGGAAGTATTTATCACCTACACCTGAAGCCGGGAGAAATTGCAAAGACAATTTTTACCGTTGGCGACCCCGACCGCGTGGCAGAAGTGAGCAAGCATTTCGACAGCATTGAGTTGACCCGCAGCCACCGCGAGATACTTACACATACAGGTATGTTGGGCAAAAAGCGCGTGTCGGTTATCTCCACCGGCATGGGTACCGACAACATAGATATTGTGTTGAACGAACTTGATGCACTGGTTAATATTGACTTTGAAACCCGCAGCGTTAAAGAAGAAATTACTGCTTTAAATATCATTCGCTTAGGCACATCGGGGGCTTTGCAAAAGCATGTTGAATTAGATAGCGTGTTGGTTTCGGAATATGCCATTGGCTTTGACACCACCATGTTTTTCTATCCTAATGATTACATGGAAGATGAATTTATTGATGGTTTGCAACAAGCCATTGATGAATATTTGGATGAAAACGAAACTCTGGTAACTACTTACACCGCAGCCGCTTCGCCAAAACTTTTAAAGCGGTTTGACGAATATCAAAAAGGCATCACGGTTACTTCTCCTGGGTTTTACGCACCACAAGGTCGCCACCTGCGCATCAATCCTTGGTTTGGAAATTTGGTAAATACACTCGCTGCTTTTAGGCACAACGATATGTGCCTAACAAATTTAGAAATGGAAACAGCTGGTATCTATGCCTTGGGTAGTTTGCTAGGGCACAATTGCATTTCGTTCAACGCCATTATTGCAAATAGAATCGACAATACTTTCAGTAAAAAACCTGCTGAAACAATTCAAAAAATGATTCAGCAGGTTTTAGAAAAAGTTGAGCAAATGTAATTACTGCACTATCAATTTGCCGTAGCCTATTTTTTCGTTTGCAGCATTTATTACCGAATACAAGTAAATACCAGCATGTATTTCGCTGATAAAAACAACATTCTTTTGCTCCTTTAATTCGCTTACGAGAACTGCTTTTCCACTCAAATCAAATATGCTGAAAGTACGTGCTTCATCGCTGCTAAATTCAACTACTATTTGTTGTGAAGCAGGATTTGGATATAATGAAATACGAGTTTCAACCAAAGATGAAATGGCAGATGGAAGTAATGTTTTCACTGTGTCGCAATCTGTAGCTGTGCAGCCGTTGCCATTGGTTACGGTAACACAATAAACACCATTGTTTAAATTTGCTAAGTTTTGTCCGCTACCAGTTGGTGACCAAGTGTAGGTAATATTTCCTGCACCACCAGTTACAGTTGCTAATGCTGTTCCATTATTTGAAGTAGGGCTGCTTTCGGGCGTGGTAGAAACAGATACAGTAAATCCAGTACAAGAAGGCGAGCCAACTATTCCACTTGCAGTTGCAGTGCAGCCATTACCATTGGTAACAGTTACATTATAAGTTCCTGCTGATAGTCCAGTTGGATTTGCACCAGTGCCGCTTGGTGACCAGTTGTAGGCAATGTTGCCGCTGCCACCTGTTACGGTTGTGGTTGCGGTGCCGTTACTTCCATTAATTGTTGTAACGTTTGTTGTAGCAATAGAAACACTAAATCCAGTACAAGAAGGCGAGCCAACTATTCCACTTGCAGTTGCAGTGCAGCCATTACCATTGGTAACAGTTACATTATAAGTTCCTGCTGATAGTCCAGTTGGATTTGCACCAGTGCCGCTTGGTGACCAGTTGTAGGCAATGTTGCCGCTGCCACCTGTTACGGTTGTGGTTGCGGTGCCGTTACTTCCATTAATTGTTGTAACGTTTGTTGTAGCAATAGAAACACTAAATCCAGTACAAGAAGGCGAGCCAACTATTGCGCTGCCAATTGCTTGGCAACTTGCCGCATCTATCACTGTTACAGTGTAGGTTCCTGTTACAAGATTATTGATTGGATTGGTAGTAGAGTCATTACTCCATGAATAGGTAACACTACCTGTGCCACCTGTTGCAGTTGCAGTTGCAGTGCCATTGTTTCCGCCTATAATGCTAACAGGTGTTGTCGCTACACTAACACTAAAATTAGCACATGATGGCGAAGTTACATTACCGCAGGCATTGGCTGTGCAGCCATTGCCGTTAGTAACAGTTACGCAATAAATATTCGCTCCTAATCCGGTTAAATTTGCACTACTGCCACTAGGTGTCCAGGTGTAAGAAAGGTTGCCACTGCCACCTGCAACATTTGCTGTTGCAGTGCCATTGCTGCCGCCATTGGTAGTTACATTGGTTGTGCTAACACTTACACTAAAACCTGTGCATGAGGGTCCAGCAATTACGGTAGATGCCGTAGCAGTACATCCGTTGGCATCAGTAACTGTTAGGTTGTAAGTTCCAGCAGAAAGCCCTGTTGGATTTGCCCCAGAACCGCTTGGTGACCAATTGTATGTAATTGTGCCAGTGCCTGCTGTGATGGCTGCTGTTGCAGTGCCATTACTTCCGCCTACAGTAGTAACATCGGTTTTGGTAAGAGATACTCCAAAATTACCGCAAAAATCGAATGCCAAATCATCCACAAATAGAACGCTGCCAAGAGGAAAGCCGGTGTTTCTTGTGCTTGTCAATAATATCATCATCAAAGTATCGGGAATAGCATTTGAGCTATAAGAGAAATTTACATCAAACTTAGTATAAGAGCCAACAGTAGTGGTTTGATTAAATTTTGCTTCACCCACAACTTCGCGCACTTTAGTAGTTGAATTCCATTTTGAAAGTACTGCCTCTATGTTTGCAGTGTCACCACCTGTTCCCGGTGTGTATTTATACCAGCCGCTGAATGAAATTGGTCTTTTATTAAACACCACACCGCCCTCTACAAATCCGCCAGTGTTGATGGAGCCTGTTGCTGCAATACCCGGGGCATTTCCCTGCAAAGGAATATTCAATGTCTCTAACTTCATGGCAAAGCTACCGCTGTTTTTATCTGTACTTTTAGTTACAGTTCTGCGTCCGAGAATATATGTAAAACCATTGATGGTTCCCCATCCGGCAGGGTCATCGAAATTGGGATTTACTTTCCATGTTTCAAAACCTGGATTGGGAATAGCGTTTTGTGCATTTGCTGTAAACAATGAGCAAGCAGCAATGATAATTAGTAGAATTTTTTTCATTCGTTCTGTGTTTTGTTTTTTGAAATTGGTGAATAAAATAATCCCCGCTTTTGCGGGGATTATTTGTGTGTTGCCTGTCTTAAAAGAAAATTACTATTCAATAATTATTCGCTGTGTGTTTCTGCTGTTACCAGCCTTTACCGTTAGTAAGTAAACCCCTGGTGAAAATGTTTTGGGCAGCTCTACATCATCTAAATAATTACCAATTGGTTTGTCTTTGTGTTGCATTAATACAGTAGATTCTCCAAGCATGTTTGTGAGATGAACTGTAACATCAGATTGGTTTTGCAAAGCATAATTCAATGAAACCATATCCGTTGCAGGATTTGGAAACGCATTCACTTTTAAGTTTTGGTAATTAGCACTTTGAATACCTGATGGTAGCGCACCCAATGGTCCGCCTTTTACATATTGAAATCCCATTACCATCATTTCTTCTTCGGAAGTTAAGCCCCAAAAAAGCGTATCTTGAGTTGTGTTTTTATACCTGGCGCGATGAATCCAACCGATGCGTGGGTCAACTTCCAAAAGCGCATTGTCAGGATAGAATTTGAATGTTGCATCAACACCAAAGCGATGATAACCTACATTATAACCTTTTTCGTAGCTATACCAGCTTTCGTATTGTTGTGCACCCACTGTTCCATTCGGGTTGCGTAAGAAAATATCATAATCGGTACCGTATTTGTGAGTGTGACCGTAAAGCTGCCAAACTTTCCAATAGTTTGTTTCGTCAGTATCGTTAGCAACTTCCACAAACTCATGTTCTTTTCCATCAGGTGGAATTGCAATGGAGAAAATAGGATAATTTCTAATCAACATAAAATCACTAGCTGTGCCAAGTGGCTCTGTGTAAACATTCATGTAAAGGTCTGCACCTAAAACAGTATCGTTCATGTTGTTTAGAATATGCAGATTCAAATCTAATACAGTGGATTGCTCCCAAAAGTACGCTGAGCCAGGAGGTAAATCGTACTCCCAAAGGTTTGGACCAGTTCCAATTCCATCCAATACACTTGCATGAGAACTTTGTGCTTCTGGTCTTATTCCTTCTGCATATCCATTCGATTCTCCAGGCTGAAATTTAAACATCACAAAGTGATGAGTAGATGATGGCAACATGGTGTGAATTTTCGGAATTTCGATTGAACTTGATAAGCGTGGGTTGTGTTTTATATAATAGTATTCTTCCTTTTTTGCAGGCACAAATACTTTCCCCACATAAATTTGAAAACCGGTGCCAGCAGCAGGCGGAGTGTGATTTACATAAGTATCATCCTTGCCTTTTCCGCTGTAATATTTATTGATAAGTGCGGTATCTACCACATTGCCGTTTAACGGTGCGCCAAACAAAATCCATTGACGAATTAGTTCAATATCAGGTTTTGACAATGCCGCAGAACCAACTGGCATATTAGAACCTTCAGGTGCTTGCAATGCTATGTGAAAGTTGTTTTCACCAAGCCCGTGAGATAGTTTTCGGAAGAGGAAACTTCTGTCAACATATCCTGGAGTAACAAGTTTGTCACCCTTGGCTGATGCTGCTGGATTAAGTGGTGTTCCTGTTGTTAAAGCTGCATGTAAATTGGCAGCATTTGCAGTTACATCAAAAGATGGGTTTCCTCCATACTGATGGCAAGAACCACCGGCACAATTAGTTTGAAGAATTTTGTGTACTTGTGTAAATGTTCCTTGGGCAAATGTTAAATTTGCGTTGATTAATAAGTAGGAAATTGTAAAAAAAAGTAGAAGTCTTTTTTGCATTTGTTTTCGTTTTGTGGAATCTAAGTTATAAAATATTTTGGTTGAACAAAGCAGTTAAAAATTTCATTAGTTATCTAACCTTATTGTTTATGTGTGGAGTTAAAACCATGGTTTTAGATAATAAGGATTTAGTGTTTTTGAATTCTTAAAAACTATTAGCACCTTTCACACCGCAAAAACAAAATATGGAAGAGCAGGAAATAAGGTCGAAGATGTTAGGTTATGCCGCAAAAGCATGGGGCTTTTCGGATGCAGCTATTGAAAATTCTTTCGACCCCTTGGTTAGTTTGTTGCTGGGTGCAGGCGCGCACGAAATCGGCAAAGTGTATCACGAAATACATTCTACTGAAAGCCGTCTGTTGCTAAAACTAACACAGTTGCTTACGCCCGATGTGTTGACAGGTGCTACTCCTGCCCATGCTTTGTGCCATGCTACACCAATTGATATTGATAGTGTAACCAATACTTCACAGCATTTTTACTTTCAGCGAAAAACAGAAGCACGTTTTGGAAGAGATGAAATGGAAGATGTTTTTTTTACCCCTGCAGGAACTTTTACACTCTCCGCAGCCGAAGTGAGAATGCAGGCTTCGGGTAATAAGCTATTTGCTTACAAAACCGCTTTGTCAAAAGAAACGGCTGCCAATAGCGATGGTGCAAATATCATTGCTAACAAGATATGGATTGGTGTTGAAGCCTTAGAAGATTGGAAATATGTAAAAGAGATTAGTTTGTTTTTTGAGAATAGAAACCCATCAGAATCCAATTCATTTTATAAGGATTTAGCGTCTGCCACAATCGCTTGCAACGGAAAGGTGCTTGAAACAAAAGTTGGACTGAATGATAAGCGAAATGCTAATAGAACGCTACATCAGAAATTAGTTGAAGGGCATTACAATATCACTTCGCAGAACGAAGAACATATCCAGTCTTTTTACAGCAGTCAGTTTGTAAATTTGGTTTTGCCGGATGATTTGTTTGTTGAGGATTACATACAATCGCATGACCATCCCGAAGAAATTTTCCCTGCAAGTGCCTTTCAGAAAAACCCTAAGAAGCTGCTTTGGTTTAGTGTAGAAATTCCTGGCAAAAACAAGAAGTATAATTTGCCCGATGTTGTTTGTTCCTTAAATTGTTTTCCAGTTATAAATAGACGAAAAGAAGAGTTCACATATCGCGTGTCTGATAAGCACACCATTATCGCGCTGCAATCTCTCGGCATCTTTTTAGATATTATTGATGTGCGCTCGCAGGATGACGTGCCATATTTTGAAACTGCTATCAGCAATCCTTCGCAGGTGGAGGCGGGAAGTTATCTTTTGCGCCACAGTGGCACAGGTCGTTTTGATAAACGCAATGCACTGGAAATGACTGAGTATCTATTGCAATTGCTGCGTGACGAAAGTGCTTCATTTGCCGCGCTTGGAAAAGACCTGATTGAGTCGCAGGTGAAGCAAATAAATCAGTTGATTTCTTCAATTGAACAAAAAGTGGCATCTGCAAAAAAGACAGGCGATGAATCGTTGAGTTATCTAATAGTTAATGCACTTCGTTTTCCCGAAAATGTATTCATACAATATTGGCACACGGATGCTGAGTCAGCCAATCAAATTCGCCCTGGCACAAAATTGAATACCTACCAAGGAAATGCTTATACCCGAGATAGCGTTTATTTAATGACCTCATGCACTGGTGGAAGAGATTCTCTTTCGCCAATCGAAAGTGTTTTGGTTTATAAAAATGCTGTACTTACTCGCCAGCGCATCGTTACACCAAAAGATATAGAAACCGCATGTTTTATGATTGGCGGTGAAAAGCTTTCAAAAGTTGTGATTGGTAAAGGAGTAATGATAGAACCTGGCACCGATGGTAATTATGTACGCTGCGTAAATGTTCATTTGCAATTTAAAACAAACACAGTACAGGCAGAAGAAGCAGGTTTGGTTTGTCGCGAAATTCAAACCTATCTAGAAAATCATTCCAGCGGCATGTATCCGTTTAATGTTGAAGTAGGATAAGGTTAAAATTGCCAGTCTGACCAATCCCGATAGCTATCGGGAGACCAAGTAAACTTACTTCGGACGATAAATTGCTTCGGCATGTTTATACCAATAGTCTTTATTTAAAGTCATTGGCTTAGTTTGCTGATTGTTGTAAAGCAACATTTGATCGGTGTAGTGTTTGGAGCTTGGCTTGTTAGAAGCACCATAAGGCGATATTGTGTGTATTTCAGGACCATCCTTTGTAAACTTTACCAAACAGATGTAAGACTCTCCCACAATAACCCTGAATTTTCCATTTTTATATGGGTCAGGATATTTCGCGCGCCATTGGTCGGGTCCGCCCGAAACAGGTAATTCTATATCACCACGCTGATGCACAAATACTTTGCCATACGGCACAAATACTTTACCAAAATCTTTTAGCAATTCATCGCGTCCTCTGCCCAAAAGCTTAGCGTAAGTTTGATGGCGAAAGGCTCTATCTTCAATACATTTTTTTTCAATTTCGCTATTGCCTAAATCATTATACAAGTGCCAAAAGCTTTTCAGATAAAGCCCCATCAATGTATCCTCAGGCTCGGTTGTTCTGTTCCATTTTTTCAGCGCAACAATCAAATCTGCCACTTCTGGAAATTCTTTTTCATTCATCTCCGTAAAATCAGAAATATCCAAACTTCGCAAAGGCAGAGTAATTTTTGAAGCAAACTTATTGTCGTATTTAATTTTCAGAAAGTCGTTCCAATCAATCTTTGCGTATTCCCCAATCATCTCATAAAACCTTCTGCTGCGGTTAGTTTCAGTCATTTTATAACCCATTGTAGGGTCATAGTTTTCAGGCTTAGGATTTTCATTTTCACAGGTAGTAAAAAATGCAGAATTATTTGTGTTGAAAACATAACCACATTCAGGATTCATTACTTGTGGCAAGTCTTCAATGTCGTGATATTCTGTCCAAAGCGTTTTTGTGGTGTTGCCTGGCACGGTACTTTGCCAATTGTATCCGGCTGCACGTTTTGGTATCATACCATTACTTAATGAATAGATAGTATCGTATTTATCTCCATACACAAAAGTCATCATGGCTGCTGCTTGTGTGTCTAATGCAGCGCGCCATTGTGTAAAGTTTTGCGCCTTGTTCATGCGGTAGTATTGCTCTATGGTTTTGCAGGTTTGTGTAGCACCCAAGCGAATAGAAAAAGCACCTTGTTTCGTAACTAAAGTTGGTCCGTAAATACTGTTCCATATTTTCTTCCAAACAGGCAAAATGAACTTTCCCTTTTTGCTTAGGTTCACCTCCAGCTTTGCCTTACCTGTTTCTAACTTTAAGCTCTTGCCATCTACTATGTAATGGTTCTTCTTTTTAGGGTCAAGTTGCAATTGAAACACATCCACCAGGTCTAAGTCATTCACGGTGTGCGCCCAACCCAAATATTCATTTACACCGTGAAAAATCGTTACCCCGCCATGAAAGGTTCCACCCAAAATATTCAAGCCTTCTTCACTTACCAGATGCGCCTCATACCAACTCATTGGACCCTCCAATGGTTGATGAGAATTAATGTCAAGATATACAGCCCCATCTTTTGTAAACTTTGAGTTGGCTGCAAAAGCATTCGAGCCTTTTCCTGCATCACGCATATCAGCAGGTTTTTCTACACCATCTACAATCCTGCGCAGCGGTCCGTCAATACCACTTAATAAGGCATACGAAAGCATGTATCCCGCAACCACATCTTTACCAGTTACCGGAAAAGCTTTCTTTACCAAAACTTCCTCTGGATGAAGCTTTGCATATTTATTTACGGCAACTACAAAAGCCTCAATATATGCTCTTACATCGGGAGATAAATCATGGTAGTGTGCTTCAATAAATTGCGGAGCGCGCATCAACTGTACAGCAAAATCAATGATAGCACCATCTTTTCCTTTCCATCGAGCCATCATGTGTTTGCCAGCAAGTAAACCCCATTGCATAGTTTTAAAATCATCTTCGCAAGTTGCCCAACCTAAGCCGTATGCTACATCTGGGTCAGTTTTGCCAAATATGTGTGGCACACCAAAACTATCACGCACAATTTCAACATTTGCAGCATAGTCGCGTTGCGAAAAGGATAATGTAACACTGCAGAGCAATGTGAGGAGGAGAATAAATCTTGCCATAATAGACGAATGAAACGCGTGAAGAAATGAAGAACTACAAATATAAATTTATGTTGAGTTAATAAAAGGTTAAAATTTACCCTGCTTAATTAAACAGCTAAGTATAAATGGTTTTTATTTTCCAGGATTATAAATCCTTACCGCATTCTTAAATACTTCTTCACGATTTAAGGTCATGGGTTTTGTTTTTTCATTTACAAAAAGCTCCATTTGGTCGGTGTAATGCGGGCTATCAGCACGGCTAGAATTACCAAAAGCATTCACACTACTTATTTCAACTTTTCCATTTTTACTAAACTTTATAAACTGCATGTAACCATCGCCATTGCTAGATTTATAAACACATTTTTTCTTATCAATTAGTTTTGGGTCGGCAGCGCGGCATATTTCGCGCAAGCCGCTTGCAGGGTAGCTTACATTGCCTCTTTGATGGCGGAAAATATCGCCCATAGGCAAGTCAATGGTGCCATGCGTTTTCAGCATAAATTGTTTGGCTTCCCGTACTGCCTCCACACATTCTTGTTCACTCAATGGTTTTTTTTGAATCATTAAAAATGCAAAAGGGGCGTTGTAACGCTTAACTAATTTTTCTTGTGTCACCAACACGATACTTGCCTCGCGATTGTTTGCTGTGGCTTCCCAATTCCATTTTTTGATAGTGTTGATTGCATCGGCTATATCAGGATATTTACCTGCATCTAGATTGTATAGATTTTTGAAATTTCTTGCATAAGAACCATTCGCAGCATAACGCTTATCAAACTTAACTCTAAGCACATCACTCCAAGTAATCTTTCCTTTAATGGAATCAAACATTTCTTTCATGCGCTCTCCGCGATTGTAGTTGAAACGTTGCAAACCCACAAAATCTCCCTTCCATTCGCAATCATCTCCTGTAACATGCAGTGGAGTTTGATTGCAGTTTTGAAGGTAACCGCAAACAGGATTAAAAACTGTTGGCTTTTTATCAAACGGAACTAATGAATTCCATTTGTATTTTGAAGAAGTTCCTTCAATTGGATTGCTCCAATTTAACGCAGGGTTGCGCAAAGGAATTCTACCATTGCTGTTGTAATAAATATTGCCATCCACATCGGCATACATCACATTAAATAACGGAACTGCCTCATACTTTAAAGCTGTTTCAAATTCAGTGAAATTTTTTGCTTTATTCATGCGGTACCACTGCTCGGTGCAGCGAATATTTTCGTAAGATGGAAAGCGCACTGCATACCAACCTTTCTTCGTTTTATACACAGGACCATACGCACAGTTATATAGCTTTTTTGTTACCCCCAACACAATGCCTCCGAGCTTAACTTTAAGTTTTGCTTTGCCTTTTGAAAACGAACGATACTCGCCATCATACAAATACTTACCGTTTTTTACTTTTAGTTCATACACATCACCAAAGTTGTGGAAGTTGGTAGTGTGCGCCCATCCCAAATGTTCATTTGCGCCTACAAAAATACTTGCTCCACCTGGGAACAAACCGCCCAACATATTCCAACCTTCATCGCTCATAATGTGTGCTTCGTACCAACTAAATCTACCTTCGAGCGGCTGATGAGAATTAATAACCAACCAAGATTTTCCGTCATCCGTTCTTGTTGGTGAAACAGCAATAGAGTTAGAGCCTACCTCATTCAATGCAGTGAAATTTTTAATCTTATCTTCTCTGATAGCTTTGAGGGTAAGTCCTAATCCGGCAAATAGGGAAGTGGTAAGCACCGTTCCTTTCAACATATCTAATGTGGTAAAAGGCAATGATTTCTTAAGTAAAACTTCATCGGGGTGTGCTGCCGCAAATTCATTTACCGCCTGTACATACGCATCCATTATCTTTTTAAAATCTGGTGCAATATCTTTTTCGTAACGATTGTTTACTAAGGTATCAATGCCCAGAAATTGCAAGCCGTAATCAAACAACACACCATCTTTTCCACGCACACGACCAAGCATTTTTTTACCCGAAAGCATAGCTTCTTGAATGCCTACAAAATCGTCTTCGCAATGCGCCCATGCCAAGCCATAAGCGGCATCAGCATCTGTTTTGCCATAAATGTGTGCTACACCAAAACTGTCGCGCGCAATTTGAACATTGGCGGGATTGATTTGCGCGATAATGCTTTGAGAAAGTAGAACGCAGATTGCAAATAGCAGGGAGTGGAGTAAAGATGAAAAAGTAGAACGTTGTTGTGAAGTTGCTTTTGAAATACGCATGGCTATTTTGAAATGAATTTGAAAAGGTGAAAATGAATATTTAAGTGATTATTGCTTGATAAATCTTTTGCTTGTAGAGCCAGAATTGCTAACTAATTGAATGGTGTATAATCCATTTGAAACGTCCGACAGGTCAATAAATTCAATTGCATTGCTAACAGTTTTTGTAGTTAACAATTGCCCGCTAATGTCATAAATTCTAACACTCGCTATGTTTTCGAATTGTGAAGAAATTTTTAACTGAAATTTACCTGTGTTTGGATTTGGATAGACTTCAAAATGCACCTGAGGAACTTCATGTACACTTACAGTTCCTTGAACAGTTAGTAATGCAGAGTCGCTTACAACAAGGTAGTTGCAGTCTGTATTTACTAAGCAACGATACAGTGATTGATTTTGATTCTGTGTGGCATTCACCCTTAATGTTTTTGTTCCACTGCCAGTGTAAATACTATTGTCTAAAATATTTACCCAATTGTTTCCTGAGCGAATCTGCCATTGATAGCCCGCAACTATAGAGCCAGAGTCGGCAATTGTAAACATTGCTTGAGTGCCAGCTTGCACAACGGCATCTGCAGGTTGCTGGTAAACATCAATTGCAGTGGCAGAAATAAATCCGGGTGAACTAATTGATTTTCCTTGGCTTTTGTTGCCTGCTTCATCAAAAGCAATTATTTCAAAAACAGAATTGAAGCAAAGATTAGGTGCTTTTGTTGCATCAAAAATTGGATGCAAAACTGTGTCAATTTCAATTCCATCAACTTTTATTATGTAACCTTTCACACCAAAATTATCATGTGGTTCTTGCCATGATAAAGTGTATTTGTTGGGTGCTGAAATATCAGCAAAAACAAGTCTTTGTGGTTGCTGAGGTGCTGTTATGTCATTTGGAGCAAAAACAAATACTCTACTATTTTTAAAAATACCGCCTGCAATTTTGTACCTGCTACCTCCCAAACTTGTCAAACCTTGTATAGGAATTTTGCCGAAAGCTGTTTGCTCATAAATTTGTTGCGTGCTAACATAAACGGGTAAAGAAAATTCAATCTCAAAATCTTTTTGATACACCTCACTTCGCCATTCCTGAGTGATAATATTTATAGGAAAGTAATCCATAGAGTCATTCAATACTATAATCACTGCATAATTTTCGCCTACCAACATGCGTGCATCCACATCGCCATTGAAGCGCGTTTTGATGTTGTTTGCAGGTTCCCCATACAGCAATAGATTTTTGATAGGGCTTGTTTGCTCCACTTGTCTTTTTGCTTCATTCCATTGAATTGGATATTCGCTTTTAGTGGAAGTTTTTGCACAGAAGAAATCAATGCCTTTTGCTCCTCCCATTACATGTGCCCAATATTGATAGTTGTTGATGAAATCATTTGGTTGAAATTTCCAAGTGCCTTTTACCGCTAATTGACACCAACTTCTCATACGTTTTGGCTCAGTATTGTGCTTTAAAATTTCTGTATATTCAATGGCTTCGCGTGGGCTGCCCTCTCGTGTAATCCAAGAAAGCGGAATCACATTTGGCGCACCATTATCTGTGTAGTGATCCATACTAACAACATCGCTATACCAGCCATAGCGTTGATACTTTTTCTGCACAGCTAAATTTACTGAACTCGGTGTGTTATTATCATTCAACCAATAATTGAAGTTTTTTATGAGTTGTGTATCAATATTTTTGCCATTCAAATCAGGCTCGTCATCAATGCTCCAAGAATCAATATAGTCCACATTTGAATTGGCTTGAACTGTACTTACAGCATTATTTAGGTTAGGCTCCCACACAGTTTTCATGTGATAATCATTGTAGGCATTTTGCATCAATATATTATTTCCTGGACCATGCACAGATGTGATATTTAATTGTCGAAGCAATTTTCTTCCATCTTCTTTATTGGCATCAAATAGACTGCTTTCCCATGTGCCAAACGTAAACTCAGCAGGAACCAAACGTTGAAACGAAACCAAACTAAAAACAGGTGGTAATGAAGTGCGTGATGCAATTACCTCTACAAATAGCGGTGTTAGTGGATTCAATGTAATATTAGGTGCGAGCTTTGTAATTTTAACTTCATTGGGTAGAATGTTTTCTCCTCCAATAATTGGCAAGTCGCCCCATGCGTCTTGATAAGATTTTCCGTTAAGTTTTATATCTAATAAGTTAAATGAAACGGTGTCATCATTTCTAAAATACACGTATAGCGTTTGCAAATCTTGCGAGGGAATTATATTGACTATTTTGAGCTTATGCGATTTATTTAAAAATCCTTTTTTATCTGCAAATCCCTTTGTGGTATTCACTTCAACAAAAACTGAATCACCTTCTTTTAATGGTGATTTCAATGACTTGATTAATACAGCGGCTAAATTTTTACCACTTCCTGATGCTGCAATTTCGATTGGATACCAAATAGTCCATGTTTTATTTTTTGCAGTATCTCCATTGCTGTTTGTTACAATTACTGAAGTAATGCTGTCAATTTGCGGTCCATTATTTCTAATAAATAGGGTAAGCAATCCTGCACTATCGGGGTCATTTGTATTTTCTAAAACGCCAAATTCCGCACCTACTACCGAGGGCGCATAACCTGATGAACCGAGAATACTTATTTGTGAATGCGCTGTTTCTTTAATGAATAAGCATAAGATGAATACCAAAGTAATTCGAAGCATTTCTTCCGTTTTAGATTTTGCGAATATATCTTTAAAGAAACTTAATTTTTTTAAAACATCAGGTGGCAGTAAAAAGCAAAGCGACTGCATAATTTTATGCAGCAGATTTGCTTTTAGCAATTCCTACAACAGTCGGAAAAGCATACTGGTAATTGATAAAGGTTTGATGTGATTTAAAAATAAACTTCTTGATACTTTATCCAAAATAAATTCAATAAACATCTTCATAAACGCGTCCATTTACCTCTTTTTAAAGCAAGATTCAAAGGCATGAAAATCCCAAAAAACGAATTAGCGTAGAATCCTGATTGTATCTCAGAAACCACTTCCTCTATCAAGCCAAATAGAAGAATCATTCCATCACAACTAAGCAAAATTATATCAAAACCGACAGCGTGTTTTGCAAGCTATTACTTTTTGCCTGCAATTTGTTCACGCAAATATTCGCTATCCCAAGCGTGGTCTTCGGAGTTTAAGTTTTGGAACAAATCATTTTGAAGCAATTGCTCCTGCATTTCTATTTGTTGTCGCACACTAAAAATGTAATCATTGGCATCATGCCTATGTGCGGCAAGTTTTGATAATGCCTGCTCATCATGTTGAATAAATTT
The DNA here is from genome assembly GCA_964552715.1 of uncultured Chitinophagaceae bacterium. Classification (GTDB taxonomy): domain Bacteria; phylum Bacteroidota; class Bacteroidia; order Chitinophagales; family LD1; genus UBA7692. The sequence goes on from CAZKHZ010000018.1 coordinate 24,807, forward strand.
TAGCCCCTGCCGCGTTGCAGTGTAGCTTCTAAAACCAAGCTTTTTTAATGCATCCACAGCAAGGTGAACAGAGGTGTAAAGTGTTTCGCGATAAACATTATTCACACCCATATCCAGCAATTCATAAGCATCGTACCTGTTTTTGGCACGCGCCATAATTTCTAAATTGGGAAAGTGTTTTCGCACTGTTTTTATCAGGTCATTATTTGCAGTTGGCGAGTCTATTGCCGCAATCAGCAACTTTGCATTGGCAGCGCCTGCTGCCTCCAACAAATCCAATCTTGTAGCATCGCCATAATATACTTTGAATCCCATTTTGCGTAGCAAATCCACCCTGTCAGAATCATAGTCCAAAATGGTAGCTTCAATTTTATTTGCGCGCAAGAACCTGCCGATGGTGCTGCCGAAATGCCCAAAGCCGGCAATGATTACCGAGTGCTTTTCTTCAATTTTATCAGCTTCTTTTTCATCGGCAATTTCTTTGGTGCCAAAGTATGGGTCTATAAATTTCTCATTCACCAATAATAGGAGAGGAGTGATGGTCATGCTGATTGCTGTAGCCGCCATTAGTATATCCGTCCATTCTTTACCTATAATATTCAATTGCCCCGAAAAAGAAAGCAATACAAAAGCAAACTCACCCACTTGTGCTAAGCCAAAAGTGAACAACAAATTCTGGTCAGATTTTATTTTGAAGACCTTTCCAGCAATAAAAAGAATTACAGCTTTTATAACAATCAAACCGCTCACTAAAGTTGCTATCAGCAATGGTTGTTCAGCTATCAGCTTAAAATTAATAGACGCACCCACCCCAATAAAAAACAATCCCAGCAGCAGACCTTTAAATGGTTGCAAATCGCTCTCCAACTCATGCCTAAATTCGCTGTTTGCCAATACCACACCAGCTAAAAAAGTTCCCAGTGCCGGGCTCAAACCAACCACTTCCATCAAGTAGGCAACCGCAACCACGAGCAAAAGTGCAGATGCCGTAAACAACTCCCGCAAATTGGTTTTAGCTATTATGCGCAACAAAGGCACCACCATAAATTTACCCACCAGCGTAACTGTAAGCACAGAACCCAACACCATTAAAGTTTGCAACCAAGCGGGCATATTTTTAATCAGTGTAGCAGAAGTCGTTTCATCTAAAATCACTTCTTGTCGGGTTGCAAGCAGCGGCATCAAACCTAAAATGGGAATCACCATTATATCCTGAAATAGCAGCACCGAAAATGATGCCTGCCCCGAGGCGGTATTTGTTAGCCCGCGTTCTTTTAATGTCTGCAAAACAATTGCCGTAGATGACATAGACATTGCCATAGCTGCCGCAAGGCTCGATTGCCAATTCCAACCAAGCCAAATGCCGATTGAAAATAATACAACTATAGTGCCTATAAACTGTATGGAACCAAGCCCCACAATGGTTTTTCGCATCTTCCAGAACTGTGCAGGCTCCAACTCCAAACCAATCAAAAACAACATCATTACCACCCCAAATTCGGCAAAGTGCATTATGTCTTCGCCTTGGTGCCCAACAAAACCCAGCATAAACGGACCAATAATCATGCCGCCAATCAGATAGCCCAGCACAGAGCTCATGCCCACCTTTTTGGCAATTGGCACACACACAACCCCCACAGAGAGATACACTATTGCTTGTAAAAGAAAATTGCTTTCCATGTTTTTATCGGTCGCATAGTTATAGTAATTGCACGTGTATAAAAACAGGGAAGGTTGTTTTTAATGATTAATTGTTTCTGCTTAGAAGTTTAGGAGGTTTTACAATTTAATGTTAAGCATTTAGTTGAAGCGAAGGTATTTTAACTAAAAAATAAGCCGTTTGCTTGGTGAGAGACATTCTTGAAGTGTAAAGAGAAGTTAAAAAAGTACTGAGATCAGTTAACAGGGCAATCAGAAAACGAATTGTCTGTAACTTTAAGAAGAACAAATGCTGGGTGGGAGGTGCGCGAAGGATAGTAGCGAAAAGCCTACAGCGAGGACTTGTAACGTAACACCCGCCCCCGAGGCATGAGAGGCGCGACATGATTGTATTTCTGGCTTTAGCTAATCTGCAACAGGTGCTTGCAAGTAGAAATTACCTCCTACTTTATTTCTCCGCGCTTACCCATTTCAACAACTTCCATGTTGCTGATTTTTTTGTTGTCTAATG
>CAZKHZ010000019.1:0-5433 GCA_964552715.1 uncultured Chitinophagaceae bacterium
TTATTACCAACATTTAATAAATCACATTAGTGCAAGTTGAAAACACTTGTATTTTAGCGCGCCTTAAAAATGAGGGGTAAGCACGTATGTACAATTCAGATGTAGAAGCATTAGATGCCTTTTCGGCAAAGTATAAAGAACTGAAAGCGGAGATTGGAAAAGTGATAGTGGGGCAACACGAGGTGGTGCATCATGTGTTGGTTTCTATTTTTTGTGACGGGCACAGTCTGTTGATTGGCGTTCCGGGTTTGGCAAAAACATTGACGGTGCAAACCATTTCGCAGGTGCTAGATTTGGCGTTCAACCGTATTCAGTTTACGCCCGATTTGATGCCGGGCGATATTATCGGCTCGGAGTTGTTGGATGAAACGCGTCATTTTAAATTCAATAAAGGACCAGTGTTTGCCAATATCGTTTTGGCAGATGAAATCAACCGCACACCGCCAAAAACACAATCGGCATTGTTGGAAAGTATGCAAGAGCGCAGCGTCACCGTTGCCGGAGTTCGTCATATTTTGCCTAAACCATTCTTTGTGTTGGCTACGCAAAACCCCATAGAGCAGGAGGGAACCTACCCATTGCCCGAGGCGCAGCTCGACCGTTTTATGTTCAGCATCACTTTAGATTATCCAAGTTTTGAGGAAGAAGTGAATGTGGTGAAGCAAACAACTTCGCAGGTTAAAATTGATTTGAATAAGTTGTTGAATGCCGAGCAGATTATATACTTCCAACAGTTGGTGCGCAAAATGCCGATAGCCGATAATGTGTTGGAATATGCAGTGCGTTTGGTAAACAAAACTCGCCCGAATGGAGATACAGCAACGCAGCAAGTAAAGAATTATATCAATTGGGGTGCGGGTCCAAGGGCTTCGCAATATTTGGTGTTGGGCGCAAAGTGTCATGCCGCAACAAAAGGCAAGTATTCACCAGATATTGAAGACGTGAAAGCAGTTGCCTTACCCGTGTTGCGCCATCGTATTTTTAAAAACTACAAAGCCGAAGCCGAGGGATTGACGATAGAGAAATTGATTTCGGATTTGTTGTAAATTGAGATAGGAGAGTCAAGAACCAAGAGCCAAGAAATACAGATGTATTGGTTCTTGGTTCTAAAATCTAAATAATAAATCGCTTTGCTTCCCATTGATGACAAATTAGTGAGTTTAGATGTGGTGGAGGAGCAGTTTGTTTGCGACCTTACTGCCTGCAAAGGTGCGTGTTGTATGAATGGCGATTATGGTGCGCCATTAGAAGCAGGTGAGCTGGAAATTCTCCATGATATTTACGAACAGGTGAAGCCTTATCTTACAAAAGAGGGCAATGAAACTGTAGCAGAAGATGGCAAATATGTTTTTAATGAAGAAACCGAAAAGCACACCACCCCGCTGCGTCCGGATGGTGCTTGCGCCTACACAGTTTTTGAAAATGGCATTGCGCTGTGTGGCATTGAGAAAGCATGGAAGGATGGAAAGATAGATTTTCAAAAGCCAATTTCGTGTCATTTATATCCCATTCGCGTCACGCAACACAAGCACTACGAAGCCGTAAATTATGAGCGATGGAACATCTGCAATGCGGCATGTAAAAACGGGACTAAGTTGAAGGTGCCGGTGTATCGCTTTTTAAAGGATGCTATAGTAAGAAAGTACGGCACAGATTTCTATTACAAACTGGATGAATTTTATGCGCAGCATGTGCAGCGTTAAGTTATTAGTTAGCGGCTCATTCCCCCGCAAACACTCAATACTTGTCCGCTTACATAAGTAGATAAATCGCTGGCGAGAAACAATGCTGCATTGGCAACTTCTTGTGCATTACCCATTCTGCCCAAAGGGATTTGCTTTAGTAAAACTGCTTTGGTTTCATCGTTCAAAATATGCGTCATGTCGGTTTCTATAAAGCCTGGAGAAATGGCATTGCAGCGAATGCTGCGCGAACCAAATTCATCGGCAACGCTTTTAGTGAAACCAATAACACCAGCTTTGGATGCTGCGTAATTGGATTGCCCTGCTTGACCTTTTATGCCGACTATAGAAGTCAAGTTAATAATAGAACCTTGCTTTGCGCGCAACATGAATCTTGAAACGTGCTTAGTTAAGCTGAATACACTTTTAAGGTTTGCCTGAATTACTTCATCAAATTGTAGCTCGCTCATGCGCAACAGCAGGTTATCGCGAGTGATACCGGCATTGTTTACCAGCACATCTATTTTGCCAAACTCTTTCGCCACTTCTTCCACCAACACATTGCATGCTTCAAAATTTCCAGCATCAGATTTATAGCCTTTCACTTTGATGCCATCTTTACTTAACTGTTGTTCGATTTCTTGCGCGCGTGTTTCGGAACTTAGATAGGTGAACGCAACATTGGCACCTTGTGCCGCAAAGGTTTCTACAATAGCGTAGCCAATTCCTCTTGTTCCGCCCGTTACAAGGGCAACTTTTCCTTCTAATAATTTAATCATAACTAATTGCGAATAAAATGTTTTCGATGGAATATTTTCCTTCTAAAAAATTCCCTTTTTATTTTCCTCCCTCTAAATCTCCCTGCGCATGCAGATTTAGAGAAGAATTTTAAAAGAAGTGTATGGCTTACTACTTCCTGCCTTCAAATTTTTTATCCAATTCTTCCAAACCAAAAGAAACAATGGTGTGTCTGCCATTGGGTGCGATGTATGGATGGTCGCAGGCAAACAGCTCGTCTATCAGGGTTTTCATTTCATCTATTGCAAGCACCTTTCCCGCTTTGATAGAAGAGCTAACCGCCAAAGCTTGTGCCAGCTTTTCGCGTTTAGAAAGTTTAGAAATATGCAACTGACTTTTGTATTGTTCAAGCAGTTCTTCCAACACCAATCTTTCGTTGCCATTATTAATATCGGCAGGAAAGGAATGAATCACAAAAGAGTTGTTGCCAAACTCCTGCACTTCAAAACCAAGGTTGTTAATGTCGGGTAGAATCTCCGAAAGCAGTTGTGCATCGGCAGCGGTGAATTCAATAGTTTGCGGAAACAATTGTCGCTGGCTGATGCTGCGATTATTTTTTAAAAGGCGCAGGTATTTTTCATACAAAACCCTTTCGTGTGCAGCCTGCTGATCAATAAGTATGATGCCGCTTTTAATCTGCGAAACGATATAGCGTTTATGCAACTGATGTGGCGGCACGATGGCTTTGTCGGCAGCCTGAGACGAACGAAAAGTAAGCTCAGCGTTATTTGATAGCTGCTGCACATTCACTGTGGTTGTGGTTTCTATCGGAATCACCACTATATCTTCTGCATCGGTGTTCTTAGAATTCAGGTCGTTACCAATTTCTAAACCCTGTGTAATCTGTTGCCAGTTAGTGGCTTCGCGGTTACCTTGATATGGTTGGAAATTTGAGGGAGGCGCAAACTTCTTTGCTTCTCTATTCATGGTGGGGTTTTGATTGATGAAGGTATTTCCTGTAAAGTTATTGTTGGTGAAGGCTCCACCCGTATCCAAATGTTGCTCTTGATTAAAATCTAATGTGGGCGAAATGCTGTATGCCCCGAGTGCATGTTTTGCTCCTAAATTTACAAAAGTATAGACCAGTTTTTCGTCCTCAAATTTCACCTCATACTTCTGTGGATGCACATTGATGTCTATGCGCGAAGGCTCAATTTCCATAAACATAATGTAGAAAGGAAAACTATCCTTGCTCATCATTTCGCTGTAAGCCTGCGTGACTGCATGATTGAGATATGGCGACTTGATGTAGCGATTGTTTACAAACAAATATTGCTCGCCCCTTGTCTTTTTTGCAAACTGTGGTTTGCCTATAAAGCCTGTAACGCTTAATGAGTATGAGCGCTCTTCAACAGGTACAATCTTTTGGGCATAATCGTCTCCAAACAGTTGTGTGATGCGCTGCTTGAGGTTGCCACTTTTTAAATTGTGCAACTCATAATCGTTTTGCTGAAAACGAAACGACACCTTTGGATGTGCTAGTGCAATGCGCGTAAATTCTTCAATAATATTTTTCAACTCAACGTTATCGCTCTTCAAAAAATTGCGTCTTGCTGGAACATTAAAGAATAAGTTTTTGACCGCAATAGAAGTGCCGTCTTGTGTTTGGCAGGCTTCCTGACGAATGATTTTAGAGCCTTCCACTTCTATCTGCGTTCCAGTGCTTTCATCGTGCAGCTTGGTGCGCATTTCTACTTGTGCAATAGCAGCAACAGAAGCCAATGCCTCACCGCGAAAGCCCATAGTGCGAATATTGAATAGGTCGTCAGCATTGATGATTTTGGAGGTAGCGTGTTTTTCAAAACTCATGCGCGCATCGGTTTCGCTCATGCCACATCCATTGTCAATAATCTGAATAAGGGTTTTGCCCGCTTGCTTTACTATCAATTGAATTTGCGTTGCGCCAGCGTCAATGGAGTTTTCCATCAATTCTTTTACTACCGAGGCAGGTCTTTGTATCACTTCGCCCGCAGCAATCTGGTTGGCTATGGCATCGGGCAACAATCTTATTATATCAGGCACGGTTCAAAAGTATAGCTTTCTGAAAGAGTGGAAAGTTTTTTTTGGAGTATAGGTGGGGTATGCAGGCTTTATGTTGAAGTTGTGAAAATTATTGACATATATTTCTCGCTGAATTATTCCACTATCAAAAAAGTACAAATGAAAAAAGTAATTATTCCAATGCTGTTTGCCTTAGTTCTGTCAATTTCAAGTTGTTACCGTGTGATGCCTGATGCAGGAAAAGAGAGTGTTTTAATTTACAAGCCTTTCCTGTTTGGTCATGGAGGAGTGGATGATACGCCAATTTCTACCGGCTCAACATGGTGTGTGGTGACAACCGAATACAAGGAATTTCCTATTACACCAATTACCATAACAGAGGATTTTACTAACATGATACCCTCTGACAATACTCCCGTTTCATTCAGCGCATATTTGAAATGTCAGATACAAAAGGGCAAAACACCTGGGCTGTACAAGAACTTTTCTGCCGAGTGGTATGAACATAGTTTGCAGGTTACTTTTCGCACAATGGTGAGAGATAAAGCAAGTGCTTTCAAGATGTTTGACCTTGCTAGCAAACGCGAAATTTCATCGCAGTTAGAAAAGGATATTTATAAAGACATTTCGCAATATGCTAAGGGTTTGAAATTGCCTGTTGATTTATTGCAGGTTTCTATTGGTGCTATCACGCCACCTGAACAAGTGCTTACAGAAACAAAAAACACTGCTGCGCAAAATCAAAGCATCTTGACCCAATCTGCCAGAGCAAATGCCGAATTGGCGCGCAAGCAGGCAGAGATAAATAAAGCCATTGCCGACCAAGCTTACAAGAATCAGATGGGTATGACGGTGTCGGAATATTTAAATTTACGTCACCTTGAAATTGAAAAAGAGAAGGTGGAATTGATTAAAGACAACAAAGACATTTCCATCATTTTCGGAAATGCCA
>CAZKHZ010000019.1:5533-26653 GCA_964552715.1 uncultured Chitinophagaceae bacterium
TAATTACCGCTTATACGGAAACGCATTCATCTCCTCCAATGTAACTGTGGGCGGTGTTGCTTGTTGTAGGTTTCTTTCGATTTTTGGTTTCAGCATTTCGTTTGCAAGTTCATCAAATTTGGTTTGCAGCGCAGCCAAGCTCCATTGTCCAAAAACGGTGTGTCCGCCTTCGTACATCTGCGCCTGATATTCTTCGTTAGTGGTGATATAGGCAGAGAATCCGTTGGCATAAGGTGCAAGGATTACGCGATTGATGCCACGCTGTTTCAACTTTGTTTCCAGCGAATTTCTAAGTCTATTGCCGCTCACGGTTGTGATTTCAAAAGGCAGTGCGGCTATTGCCACTTCACCAATAATAGTTATTTGAATTGGCAATACTTTTGGGGTGTAGCAAACCTTATCTATTTTGCTACCAATGTTTTTATAGAATCGTTTCATTGCTGCAATGCTGCCATCCACAAATCCTGGAATAATCATTTTAGTAAGGTCTTTATCACCCATCATTTTGCCTTCGTTGGTTTCAAAAAAAATGTTTTTAGGTTCTTGAGTTTTGTATTTCAAAACTGTTGCAGGTTCATTACCTGTTTGTTCAATATCCTTTTGTTTTATTCTATTGGTATGCCATTTAGCAAGTGGCACTATCGCAGAGGGCATTCCGGGTCCATCCATTAATGCACCTGCAAAAAAAGAAACACCCAAGCAGGCAGGAGAGGTGAAGGCATCGGTTTTGCCATTTGCAAACTCTGGCTTGCAATGAATGGCTGTGAAGTCAACCCACAGCATTTCCGCATCAATAGTTTCGGTGAGTGTTGTGTTGTGTTGTTCTGCAATTTCTACAGCTTTTTCACACTGCAATTTGCCGTTGTATTCAGCACTTTTATAATCGTCATCAAACTTGCCATACCAATGTCCGCGCTGCCATTTCAAAATATTCTTTTTTTTACGAAAGCGTGGCGACACGTCACCGCAGTTGCCCTGCGCAAAAGCACCAACATAGTTTTCTACACCTTTTTCTTTAAAGTATTTTTCTAAAAACTTAGCCGCATAACCTTTGTTGTCGGCATTCATTCTGCGCAAATCGTTTGAAAGACTAGTGGTGTGTACCGCAAACCAATTGACGCTACCAATAGGCGTGCCGCTCTCGGTCTCGAAACTTAACATAGTCATCTCTCGATTTACGCCAAGATGCAATTCATTTGCTTCTATCTTTTTAGGTATATCAGGATTGAGGTTGTAAGCAACACGCGAACGCTGAAAAGAAACCTCTTTATCCAATCCAAATGCACCGCTGCCGAGTTTAACCTTGCCCGCTTGTTTGTTTTCTTCAGCCTTTGCAATTGCTTCAACCATAGCGTTCACAATAGTTGTATAGACGTACTCGGAAAAACCTGGCGTTGGAAAATTATATAAAGGATAGTAGGAGTAACCACCTGGTGCGCTGTGTGTGTGTTGCGCGGTCAGTATTAGATTGTTTTCGCTGTAGCCGAATTGCGGATATTCTGTCTGCAATTTTTTTACAACACCCTGCTGAATAGAAAGCGTGATGAAGCCCAACTCTGCATTTACAAAACCAACTTTAGTAGAGCCGTTGTCGAGCACAAAAGCGCGCATAAACAAAGTTGCCTGTTCTTGCATAGTGTGGAAATACATACCATAACCCAACATGGCTGCACCTTTTACAAAAGGAGAAAAGCCAACAATAGAAGAACCGATTTGCAACATAATTACTTGTATAGAAAACTTTGTGAGTGAATAATTTAGGAAGGCGTACAAACTTAAAAATAGTTCTTTAAAAAATTATGACAAAACTGTGACAATTCTCAAATACTAAAACTGCCTTTTGTGCATTATACATCAAAACAATTATTATGAAAACGTACAATTTTTCAGAAGCGTCTTTTGATGAAATCATTTTTCACAACAGAAACAAAAACTATGGCGCATTTGTGTTGCGTCAGGAACAGGAGCGAAACACCAAAATTGCATTGCTCGCTTCCTGCACTTTGGTGGGCGCATTATTGTTGATTCCCTTTTTTAAAAACCTTTTAGGCAAAAATGTAGCCGCGCCCGAAAATCAAAATGTAATCATCACGGTGGTTGATGTTCCTTATTTTTCAAACGAAAAAAAGGAAATAAAACTTACGCCTCCGCCACAGGCTGCCAACACCACCCGCTCGGTTGAAATGGTGGTGAGGCGGCAAGATGAAATTGTGGAGGAGCCGATTGCTACGCAGCAAGAACTTTCGCAAACCAATATTGGCACGATAACCAACGACATAGTGGGCAGCGATGCTAGGCTGGGCGAGGGTGTGCCGGATGGAGGTGGCATTGAAGCTACACCGGTGGTTCAACCTCCTATAAGTAACATTGTAGATTTTCCGGAAGTGATGCCAGAGTTTCCTGGTGGCGAAAAGGCTTTGTATCAATTTATTTCTAGAAATGTGGTGTATCCCGAGCGCGCAAAGCAAATGGAGCAGGAAGGAAAGGTTTACTTAAAATTTGTGGTGAACGAAGATGGCAAAGTGAGCAATGTGGAAGTGCTGCGCAAAGCTGGTTTCGGTTTTGACGAAGAATCGGCAAGGGTGGTAAGCATGTTGCCTACTTTTAAACCCGCCATGCAAAACGGGAGAAACGTAAAATCTAGATATATTATTCCTATTGCATTCAGACTTAATTAATTATATTGTTAAATATGTATTTTATGTATAAATGTGGTGTTTTTAAAGCAGAGATATAATTTATTATCCTAAAGAAACTATATTTTGTCCTAAAGGCATCATTTATTGTCCAAAATACATTGTTTTTTGTTCTAAATACATCATATTATGTAGTAAATACATGATATAATATACTATAGCTGTTATTTTTTGTCCTAAATACATCATATTTTACCCTAAATACATCATTTATTTTAAAAAAATTAATATCAGTATGAGCAAACGGTGTTATCTATGGGTAAAACGCAAAGTATGGGTAGAAATTAAGTTACTTGAGTATTGTTTTTCTTGTTTCTGAAAGCACTATAGGTTTATGATTTACTTTTAGCCATAGCTGCACTTTGTGAAATAAAAAAAGCGGCTGTTGAAACCTTCAACAGCCGCTTTTGCATGAAACAAATATTAGTGAATTAGAGTTTAAAAACTATGCCTCCGTTAACGATGCTTTTGCCGTAACCCAATTCGAGGTTCACGCCAAATTTTTCGGTGAAATAGTAACGAACACCAACCTGTGGTCCAAAAATTACTAATGGAGTTACTAATGTTGAATTATCATAGAATAAAATACCAATACCACTGCCCACGTTTAAGCCGGCATAAATGTCAAGTTTGTCCGAATGAATATCCTTTCCGCTTTTATCAGCTATCAATTGGTAGAAGTGAAAGTTAGCAAATGCAGAAACCGGAAAGTTGAATGAACCATTGTAGCCGCTGTAATAAGAAGAACCAAGAAATACGCTTCTGCCCCAACCAGCACCAATACCCAAAGGTCCACCGCCTCCAACACCAGTTTGAAAACCGACACCTACATAATCGTGCACACCAAATTCCATTTGAAAGTTTAACTGACCAGTAAGTGGTGTAGTAACTCCATTATTAAGGTGCCAAAAAGAAGAGGCGCCTAAGCCCAAGCCTATTACCTTGGATTGTTTTTCCCAAGCTTGTCCATAAGATACTACCGAAAGTAGCGTAGCTGCAACTGTGAGTGCAGTAAAGAGAGATTTTTTAATCATGTTTTTTTTTTGAGTGCGCAAATATATTAATTGAAGTTTTACCAAGGAATAAAAAAAGCCGTCCTTTTATGAACGGCTTTCTTTTAATGCGGCTAAAATTAAAGACTAAAAGTAGAATAGGTTAAACACTACAAAGTATAGTATAATGAATAAAATAGCGAGGGAAATTCCTATTGCACCAAGAATTACGCCAAGTCTTGACCAAATACGTCTTCTTTCAGAACGCCAGCCCAAAATACCTAACACAATGGCTCCTGCACCTAGAAAAATGGAAAGGAAGTTTACAAACGGAATTGGGGAAGTTGCCGCAGAAACTATGCCTAAAATACCACCTACCAAAGCTAATATATCGCCTGTTTCTCCGCTTATTCCAGTAGCAGGTCTTTTAAATGCAATTTGTGTTACTGCTTTACGTAAGTCCCTTCTTGAATCGGCATGAAGCACCACCTTGCCGCTTGCATTTTTTTTCAATGAAACTCTATTGTTTGAATTGGAAGCAAAAACAGCATTCACTCTTTCAAATTCGCCTTCTTCAAAGCGTTCGATGTATGAAGATGGAATGGTAACATTCAAAGGTGTTTTTCCTGCAATAAATGAAACAACTTGGTTAGCGCGTTTTGGCTGCTCGCTTACATTGTCTTTGGAAACATGAACTTTATCGCGTTTGGCTTTTGCATAATGTTGTTTTGCAAAAACAGGTCGCGCATGTTTAGTACCCATGTCCGGACATTTTGTTAAACCATCTTTGTGTGCGCAACCACTCAAAATTAAAAGAACAATTGCCAAAACTGAAATACTTGATTTTGTAAAAAGAGATTTCATAAAAAGGAATTTTGATTAATGAATGAACGAATATATCTCAAACATTTTTTATCAAATAACAAAAGAAATGTTTTGTGATATTGCACGCTAGCAAAAATGAAAATAGTAATGCAGCAGAACTGGAACAAATACTACATCGCACTAATTTTATGGCTTGTTGCAATTATTCTGTTGTTGCTGATGTTTTCGCAATACTTTAATTCTTAAACACTAATCAAAGAATCATCATGCACTTTCTTGATTGGTTTGTTTTGTGTGGCACCTTGCTCTTTATCGTTGTTTATGGCATTTACAAAAGCCGCGGGCAAAATAGTATAGAGGGTTATCTTTTGGGTGACCGTTCGCTGCCTTGGTATCATATCATGTTCTCGGTTATTACCACGCAGGCAAGTGCCATTACGTTTATCTCAGCACCTGGGCAGGCTTTTACCGATGGCATGCGCTTTGTGCAATTCTATTTTGGTATGCCGCTGGCTTTGATTGTGGTAAGCGCGTTTTTCTTGCCAAGGTTTCGCAATGCCAATGTTTTTACGGCTTATCAATATCTCGAAAACAGATTTGATACAAGAACCCGCGCTTTCACTGCGCTGTTATTTCTTTTGCAGCGGGGGCTTTCGGCAGGCTTAACCATTTATGCTCCGGCACTTATCCTTTCTTCCATACTTGGGTGGAACATTTACCTTACCAATTTTATCATGGGTGGCTTGGTGATATTATATACAGTGAGCGGTGGCACAAAAGCCGTTTCATACACGCAGGTTCAGCAGATGATTATCATTACTGTGGGGATGTTTATTGCAGGCTTTATGGTGGTAAAATTATTACCCGAAAATATTGGTCTGTTGGATGCAATGCACATTTCGGGTGCGGTTGGCAACATGAATGCTATCACCACCAACTTTGATTTGAACGATAAATACAATGTATGGAGCGGCTTGATTGGCGGTTTTTTTCTCGCACTTTCTTATTTCGGCACCGACCAAAGCCAAGTGGGAAGATACCTAAGTGGTAAAAGCGAAAACGAAAGTCGCAAAGGACTTTTGCTGACGGGAGCAGTAAAAATACCCATGCAGTTTTTAATACTGCTGATAGGTGCACTGATGGTGGCTTTTTATCATTTCCACCCAACGCCAATTTTCTTTAACGGTGCGCAACTAAAAAAGGTGGAGCAAACAGAATATGCCACACAGCTCAATGAATTAAAGGCGCAGCAGGTGGCAATTGATGCAGCAAAAAATAGGGCGGCTTTAAATTATGTGGAAGCAAAACATGCTGAAAATACTACTGCCACAACCAATGCAAAAGCTGCTTTAATGGAGTTGAAAGGAAGGGAAAAGAACTTGCGTGCTGAAACTAAAAAGCTGATTGCCCTTGCAGATAAAACTGCCGATACTAACGACACCAACTATATTTTTCTTGATTTCGTAATGCGTTACCTGCCTGCTGGTTTAATTGGTTTACTGATTGCAGTTATCTTTTGTGCTTCATGGAGCAGCACCGCTTCGGAGTTGAATGCGCTCTCTTCTACCTCCGTTATTGATTTATACAAAAGATTGATAAACACCAAGGCGGATAATGTACACTACCTGCTTGCTTCAAAGTGGATGACCGTGGTGTGGGGTTTGTTGGCTATAGGAGTAGCACAGTTTGCCAATACACTTGGCAGCATGATAGAGGCAGTAAATATTCTCGGCTCCCTGTTTTATGGTACTGTGCTTGGTATTTTTATTACTGCCTTTACCTTGAAGCGCGTGCAGGGTGCGGCTGTATTTTATGCAGCCATCATTGCCGAACTTACAGTCTTGGTTTTGTTTGCCACCGATGCGCTTGCCTTTCTTTGGCTAAACTTAGTTGGTTGTTTGTTGGTAATGGCTATTGCTTCTATTATTCAATTATTTCAAAAGGAGAAAATGCTTCAGTAGAGCTTTAGAGGTTATATAAACAGGTATAACCTTTTCTAATAGTTTGCGTACAAGCAGACGGACACTTTGTGATTCAAGACGGAATCATGAAGATTAGAAAACTACTATTATTAATACCCTTACTGTTATCAACCCTACTGCAAGCTCAAAGGCATTGCAGCACCCACGAGCATCACGAACGGATGTTGGTTGAAGATGCACAATACAAAGCCAACCGTGCAATCCTTGAGCATTACACACCGGCATCTACACGTTCATACAAAACTGATTCTACCGAAGTTCCTGCTGTGATTACTATACCTGTTGTAGTGCATGTGTTGTACAACAAGTTTGACGATAGCCTGACTGATGCACAAATACTTTCTCAAATTGAAGTGCTTAACCGCGATTTCAGATTATTGAGTGCAGAGGCTGCAAATATTCCTTCATATTTTAAAGATGTTGCTGCTGATTGCCAAATTCAATTCGCCTTGGCGAAACGCAAACCAGACAGCACTTCAACAAATGGAATTGACCGCAAGTTCACATCAAAAATTTCTTACAGCGACAACAACGATATGAAGTTCACTGAGCGCGGTGGCGTGGATGCTTGGAATAGCAAAGAGTATTTGAACATCTGGGTGTGCCGCCTTTCAAACAATTTATTGGGCTATGCGCAATTGCCTGGTGGAACTACAAAGTCTGATGGTGTGGTTATCAATCAAAGTGCCTTTGGCACAATGGGAACTGCAAAGTTTCCTTTTAATAAAGGTAGAACTGCAACACATGAAATTGGTCATTGGCTAAACCTTGGGCATATATGGGGCGACAAAAATGATTGCACAGGCAATGACCTAGTAGAAGATACTCCACCGCAAGCCGCTCCTACTTTCGGCAATCCTAAAACGGTTTTGACTTCTTGCAACAACACCACCATGTTTATGAATTTTATGGACTATACCGATGATGCTGCAATGAGCATGTTCACCGCTGGTCAGGTTTCAAGAATGAGAAAGTTATTTGAAGAAGGTGGTGTTCGATACAGTTTGCTTTCATCTAAAGCATTAGTTCCATCAACTGGTTCATTAATTGAAAATCCAGTTGTTTACAATCTTCCATGTGCTGAAAAAACAGAAGGTATTTCTACACGCAGCAGAGCGAAATCAATCAACCCAGGTGGCTTTGCTTACGGACAAATTAATGGTAAGGGCAAAACTGACTGGTTTGAATTCAACAACACAGCTACTCAAAACAACATGCAAATAGTATTAACTGATTTGGTAGCAGATTTTGATGTTTCAGTTTATGACGAAAACGGTTTAATGCTTGGTAGAAGTAGACGCGCAGGTACCCGCCAAGAAAATATTAAATTGAATAGTGCAAAAGTTGGCACTTACTATGTGAAAGTGCAAGGCTACAAAGGTGCAACTGCTCAACAATGCTACGCTTTATATACTTCTATTAGTAAAAATGCTTTTAAAACAGATAAAGAGGACAATGACATTGTAGAGCCGCAAAAGCCTGAAGAAATTGTAGTGTTGTCTTCAAGACTTTATCCAAATCCAAGTACAGGTGCTGCCAATTTAGATGTGCATTTAACCGAAGATGAAGCATCATTAGACGTTACACTTTATGATATGATGGGTGCCAAAGTGAAAGAAATGCAATTTGCTTCACTCACAGGTTTCAATAGTTTAAACTTAGAGTTGAATGATGTGCAGGGCGGTATTTACAATTTCATCGCAAAAAGTGGAGATGCAGTTTTCCATCAGCGATTAATTCTTAGCAGATAATACAATCAACATATACCTATGAATGCGGCAGGTTGCTTTACGGCAGCCTGCTTTTTTTTAACCCCATCTGTGGTTGAAAATCCTGATAATATTTTTAGGAAATGTTGAGTAGCGCCAATTCACTTTGCTTTATTTGAAAATTGAATTAGAAATAATTGATAGCACTTTCAACCATTCAAAACGATTTATTCTCTCAGCATCAAACTCAAGTTAAGTTGTTGCGCTTGGATACTATTCATCCATTAGTAAATGGCAATAAACTTTTCAAACTAAAGTACAATCTGCAATATGCTATTGAATATAAGTTTGATGGCATACTCACTTTTGGCGGACAGTATTCCAACCACATTTTTGCGGCTGCGGCTGCTGCAAAGCAGCATGGGCTAAAAAGTGTTGGTGTAGTAGTAGGTAACGAAAGTCAACTCACTTCAACTTTGCAGTTTGCGCAATCTTGCGGCATGGGTTTGCACTTTGTCAATCGTGAAGCCTATCGTCAAAAGGACAATCCTGAGTTCATAGCTCATCTTCAAAACCTTTATCCTAATCATTACATCATTCCAGAAGGTGGCAGCAACGAATTGGCTGTGAAAGGTTGTGCCGAAATTCCATCAATGATTAAAGAAGATTTCGATTACATCATCACCGCTTGCGGCACAGGCGGCACACTAGCAGGCTTGGCAAAAGGTTTGCTGCCACATCAAAAAGCAATTGGCATTTCAGTGCTTAAAGGCGAAGACACACTTAGCGATGCTATCAGAAATTTGCATGGTAGCAATTGCTTAAACAACTGGGAAGTAATTTCGGGTTATCACTTTGGTGGATATGCAAAACCAAATGTTGAGGTAAACAACTTCATCAATGAATTTTATCATTCTACAGGAATTCAACTTGAGCATATCTATACTGCAAAAATGATGCTGGCAATAAATGATTTAGTGCAAAATGGATACTTGCCTAAAGGCTCCAAAATCGTTGGGCTGCACACAGGTGGATTGCAACTTTCTGCTAAGTAAATTCTTGTGTCAATACATGTCATAATGATGGTAGCTCTTGTTTTTATTCGCAAGAATAGTAGTGTAGTTTTTTTCACTTCTAATATAAAAGTAAAAGTAGAAAGTAGCAACACCACTAAACAAATGCCACAAGCCATGTGGTTGAATAAAACTGTTAGGGTCGCACAGGATTTTCTGAGTATCAAACACAAAGAACATCACCGCCAATGAAATGGCTACAATGGTAAGCCACATATACAATTTGTTGGTTCTGCCAGGGTCGCGCTTTTCTACTATTATGGCAAAAATAAACATGGTAACAATCATGCCAAACACAATGTATCTGCCAATAACGGGAGGCGAAAAGAAGGTAAGGTAAATGTAGGCAATTGTAAAACTCAAAGTAAGAAAACGCGCTTCGTGTGGGTGTTTCATATTGCTGGGCAAGCCTCGCGCAAGCAACACTACGCGATGTGTAAAATACATCAGCGGATAAAGACTCAAACTAAACACACCTGAATAATCCAAATCTCTGCCAAACACCGTGAGTCCCGAATGGAAATAGCTGCTGGCAGTAAAAAGAAATACTTGTATGATGCCGTAAGTAAACGAATACCAGGGGTTTGCCGAAATCAGATTGTAACGTTTTTTTTCATTGTAATCGCGAAAGGCAATGCCCAACACATACATACCCACTAGCAAGTAAATTACGTTGGTAAAAGTATTTACAGGTTGGCGAATCAAGCCGTTCATATTCGTCAGTTCGCAGAAGTAAAACTCAATATCATCATAGCTCGCTTTATCATTCCAAAAGCCACTATCTGCATATATGGAGCCGCATATATTGATAAAAGCCGCATACGCACCCGACACTGCCAACGCCACCATCAACTGATTGAAAAACTTCTTTGTCATTTTATTAGAGAATAGAAATTAGATATCTGAACAATCAAAACACAATGAGTCGTTATCTTTTCTATTTTCTATCTACAGACGAAAATACCTTTAGGGTGGTTCGACTGTTATGCTATTTTTGCCCGCCTAAATGTTCTTAGTATGTCAGAAACTACACATAAAATAATATTCTCTATGACCGGAGTGGGAAAAACCATTCCACCAAGCAAGCAGATTCTTAAAAACATCTACCTCTCATTTTTCTATGGTGCCAAAATCGGTATCATAGGTATGAATGGTTCTGGTAAATCCACATTGATGAAAATCATTGCTGGTATTGACCAATCCTATCAGGGCAAAATTGAAAGCGAAAAAGGTTTTTCGGTGGGTTACTTGGAACAGGAGCCACAGTTGGATGAAACTAAAACCGTAATCGAAATTATTCGCGAAGGCAAAAAAGAAATCTTTGATATGTTGAGTGAGTTCAACGTTATCAGCGAAAAGTTCATGGAGCCGATGGGTGATGCCGAAATGAACAAATTGCTAGAGCGACAAGGCACTTTGCAAGATAAAATTGATGCCGCTAATGCTTGGGAAATTGACAGTGTGTTAGAGCGTGCTATGGATGCCTTGCGTTGCCCCGATGGGGATGCTTCGGTAAAAACACTTTCGGGTGGCGAGAGGCGCAGGGTGGCATTGTGCCGGTTGCTGTTGCAAGAGCCCGATGTGTTGTTGCTGGATGAGCCTACCAACCACTTGGATGCTGAATCTATTCTTTGGCTTGAGCATCATTTGGAGCAATACAAAGGCACCGTAATTTGTATCACGCACGATAGATATTTCTTAGATAATGTAGCCGGTTGGATATTGGAATTAGATAGAGGAGAGGGCATTCCGTGGAAGGGTAACTACTCTTCTTGGCTCGAACAAAAATCTAAGAAATTAATGTTGGAAGAAAAGACCGAAAGCAAGCGCATGAAAATGTTGCAGCGCGAGCTAGAGTGGGTGCGTCAATCGCCAAAAGCCCGTCAGGCTAAGAGCAAAGCGCGTATCACCAACTACGAGCGCATGTTAGAAGAAGATGCAAAACAGAAAGAAGAGCGATTAGAAATATACATTCCAGCCGGTCCGCGCTTGGGCAACAAGGTGATAGAAGCCAACGGAGTGTCAAAGGCATTTGGCGACAAGTTGTTGTACGAAAACTTAAACTTTAAACTGCCGCAAGGGGGTATTGTAGGTATTATCGGACCCAACGGTGCGGGTAAAACAACTTTGTTCCGCATGATAATGGGGCAGGAAAAACCAGATAGTGGAACTTTTGAAATTGGCGAAACGGTGAAGATTTCTTACGTTGACCAATCGCACACTGGCATAGACCCCGAAAAGACGGTGTGGGAAGCCATCAGTAATGGCGATGAATGGATAGAGGTTGGTAAATTGAAATTGAATAGTCGCGGATACGTGGGCAGATTCAACTTTGCTGGTGCCGACCAACAGAAGAAAGTGAAAGTGCTTTCGGGTGGCGAAAGAAATCGCCTGCACCTTGCGCTTACCCTGCGCGAAGAAGCCAACGTGTTACTGCTGGATGAGCCTACCAACGACTTGGATGTAAACACCATTCGCGCTTTGGAAGAGGCATTGGAAAATTATGCTGGTTGTGCAGTTATCATTTCGCACGACCGTTGGTTTCTAGACCGAGTGTGCACCCACATTCTTGCCTTTGAAGGCGATGCGCAGGTCTATTATTTTGAAGGTAGCTTTAGCGAATACGAAGAGAATAAAAAACAACGATTGGGCGATACATCCGAAAAGAAATTCAAGTACAGGAAGTTAGTGGCGTAGTACTTGGTATTATTTTGGTAAGAATTATTTAGTAACGGTCGGTGATGTTTTCACCGACCGTTTTTTAATAAATTCAATTGATTTGAATCATCACAATATACTAAACCGTTAACACGATAATCAAATATTGAAATACTTGCCGAATGCGAAAATTGCAATTAACACCCCACCTATCAACTTCTGAATTGGCAGTCAAATTGGCTACATACTTTAATTAAACTCCTCCACCTATTTTGCACAAAAGGCGGAAGCAAAATAGGAGCACGCGGAAACTGAATTGGATTATCATTAAAGTTGGGTTAGGTTTTATGAAAATAAGGATGACACTTTTCCTTTTTTAATGAATTACATAGATATTTGAAAAGTGGTTGGTGTAAGACCAAACACGGTTAAATTTTTCGCGCTTCTGTAAGCAAACCATTTACATTCGCCCGCGATTTGAAAAAGCGTTTGATGTTGTGGGGTGTAAGCGAAGGAGCAATTTATATGTTGCTGGCTACGCTCAGTTTTTCTATCATGAACATTTGCATCAAAAAAGTAACGCACATCCCACCGATGGAAGTGGTGTTCTTTAGGTGTTTCACCGCCATGCTTATTGCCTTTGGTGCTTTGTACAAAGCCGAAGTCTCGTGGATAGGCAGTAACCGAAAGCTATTATTGCTGAGGGGTTTCTTCGGCACCATAGCACTTTATACTTTCTTCCTAACCATACAAAACATACCGCTGGCAAGTGCAGTAACCATCCAATATTTGTCGCCCATCTTCACCACCATCATTGCTATCTTTTTACTAAAAGAAAAGGTGCGCCATATTCAATGGCTGTTCTTTGCAGTCTCTTTTACGGGCGTGCTGCTCATCAAGGGTTTTGATGAAAGGGTTTCGCTTTTTTATTTGGGCGTGGGCATCATCTCTGCCATTGGTTCTGCATTTGCCTACAACATGGTACGCAGCCTGAAGCAAAAGGAGCATGAACTGGTGGTGGTGTTGCACTTTCAAATTTTCGGTTCGGTGGTGGGCTTTGTGTTTTCGGTTTTCAATTGGCAGATGCCCTCGCTTCAAGATTTTATGTTTCTGATATTAACGGGCGTTTTTACGCATATCGGGCAGTTGTATTTGACACGTAGCCTGCACCGCGAAAACATTGCAAACGTTTCTATTCTTAATTATACTGGATTGATTTATGCACTCACATTTGGTTATGTATTTTTTGGTGAAACCTTTTCGCTGTTGTCCATATTTGGTATAGTGTTGGTGGTGGTAGGTGTAGTGTTGAATTTAATTTTTGGCAAAACAAAAACTGCTGGGATTTTGCCGCGAGAAAGCGCAGTAGCTGAATAAATAGCTGCTTCTATAAGAATATAAATACTTTTGAATCATTAAATAAAGCGATGCAGCATAAAGCAGGATTTGTAAATATTATAGGGTTGCCCAACGTAGGCAAAAGCAGTTTGATGAATGCCTTGGTAGGCGAGCGCATGGCAATTATTTCGCCAAAGGCACAAACAACTCGCCACCGACTACTTGGGTTTTTAAATGCCGATGATTATCAAATAGTGTTTAGCGACACTCCGGGTTACATCAATCAACCAGCATATAAGTTGCACGAAAACATGAACAAGTTTGTGCACGAATCGTTGGAGGATGCTGATGTGTTGCTTTTTGTTACCGACAAGTTTCAGAAAGAAGAAGACCAAAAACACCTAATTGAGATTTCGAAAAAGGCGAATACTAAATGTTTGATTGTGTTTAATAAAACCGATTTGTGTAAGCCGCCCGAAGTGGATGCAGCACAAAGCAGATGGCACAATAATCTTCCCGAAGCAAAGTTCATCCCTATTTGCGCAGAGCAAAGATTAGGCATTGATAAATTGCTTAGTCTGATTACTTCTATGTTGCCAGAGTCGCCACCTTATTACGATAAGGAGGATTTGACCAATCGTCCCTTGAGGTTCTTTATTGCAGAAATAGTTCGCGAGAAGATTTTCTTCAATTACGAAAAGGAGATTCCATACAGTTGTGAAGTGGTGGTGGAAGAATATGAAGAAGGTGTAAAGCTGGATAAAATTCGTTGCGCCATTTATGTTGATAGAGATTCTCAAAAGCCAATACTGATTGGTAAAGCAGGGGAGAAGCTGACTAAAACTGGCAAGGAGGCTCGGGAACATATTGAGGCTTTCATAGGCAAAAAAGTGTTTCTGGAGCTGCGCGTAAAAGTGCGCAAAGGGTGGCGCGAGGATGAAAATTCATTGAAACAGTTAGGATACTAATTAACTGTTTGCCTGAGATTGTATTCTTCAGCATTATTGATTAATAAAACATTTCCACAGGCGATTTTAAGCTGGAAAAATTAAATTACGTTTGTCCCTCTTTCAACAACATGAGCAAACTTCTTTTAGACGTAAAAAACCTTGTAACAGAATTCAAAACAGATGGCGGAATCGTTAAGGCGGTAAACGATGTAAGTTTTACACTCAATAAAGGCGAAACCATTGGTATTGTTGGCGAATCGGGTTCGGGTAAGTCCGTAACATCCTTGTCTATTATGCGCCTGATAGCTAGCCCTCCTGGACGAATTGCAAGTGGGCAAATTCTTTACAACACCCGCGATGGAAAGCAGGTTGATTTGACAAAAATTGATGACAAGGACATGCGCAAATATCGCGGCAACGAAATTGCTATGATATTTCAAGAACCCATGACTTCGCTTAATCCTGTGTTTACCTGTGGTGACCAAGTGATGGAAGCTATTTTGCTGCATCAAAAAGTTACTAAGAAACAAGCTAAAGATATTACGCTGCAAATGTTTGAGAAGGTGAAGCTACCCAATCCGCAACGTATGATTGATGCTTATCCGCATCAGCTTTCGGGTGGACAAAAACAACGTGTGATGATTGCGATGGCTATGAGTTGCAATCCTTCTATCTTGATTGCCGATGAACCAACAACCGCATTAGATGTAACAGTGCAGAAAACGATACTTGATTTGATGTATCAATTGAAGCAGGAGATTGACAGTGCCATCATGTTTATTACGCACGACTTGGGTGTGATAGCTGAAATTGCCGATCGTGTGTTGGTAATGTATAAAGGAAGAATTGTAGAGCAGGGAACTGTGTTGGAAATTTTCAGCAATCCGAAACATCCTTACACAAAGAGTTTGTTGGCTTGTCGCCCGCCACTGGGTAAGCGTTTGAGCAAGTTGCCTACCGTGGTGGACTTTATGCGCGAAAAAGAAGATGGCACCATAGAGGAGTTGAACACAACGGTTGAACAGGCAATCAATGCAGTTGTGATTGACCAAAGTGTAACAGATACCCGCAGAGAAAAACTACTACAACAGCAACCTTTATTACAGGTTAAGAATTTGAAAACATGGTTTTCTACAACAAAGAACTGGTTGGGCAAAACACTAGATTATGTAAAGGCTGTAGATGATGTTTCGTTTGATGTATATCCAGGTGAAACACTTGGATTGGTAGGCGAATCGGGATGTGGTAAAACAACTTTGGGCAGAACAATACTGCGCTTGGTGCCAGCGCATGAAGGCGAGGTTATTTTTGAGGGAAAGAACTTACTTACCCTTAGCAATAATGAAATGATGGATGTGCGTAAACACATGCAAATCATTTTTCAAGACCCTTATTCATCGTTGAACCCGCGCATAACTATTGGTGATGCCATCATGGAACCGATGACGGTGCATGGCATTCACAGCAATCAAAAAGTGCGTAAAGAAAAGGTGATAGAGTTGTTGGGCAAGGTGAATATGAAGCCTGAATTCTTTAATCGTTATCCGCATGAGTTTAGTGGTGGACAAAGACAGCGTATTTGCATCGCCCGCGCCTTGGCATTGAATCCTAAGTTTATCATTTGTGATGAATCGGTGAGTGCGCTGGATGTATCTGTACAAGCGCAAGTATTGAATTTGCTAATTCAACTAAGAGAGGAATTTAAGTTTACCTACATCTTTATTTCACACGATTTAAGCGTGGTGAAATTTATGAGCGACCGCATGATAGTGATGAACAAAGGTAAGATTGAAGAGATGGGACCAAGCGATGAGATTTACAATAACCCTAAAAACGAATACACGCAACGTTTAATTGCCGCTATTCCTAAGGGCGAATTGGAAGACATTAAAAAACGGTTTTAATCAAT
Organism: uncultured Chitinophagaceae bacterium; assembly: GCA_964552715.1. Classification (GTDB taxonomy): domain Bacteria; phylum Bacteroidota; class Bacteroidia; order Chitinophagales; family LD1; genus UBA7692. The sequence goes on from CAZKHZ010000019.1 coordinate 21,666, forward strand.
TACTTGTTTCAAGCAATAAAAACCAAAACAGAATAATTTAAGGAAAGAAAGTACAAATACAAACCCTACGGGTGCTGTACTACATCAGTATTATAAACTGATTCGTTTTTTCGCTGCGGATAAAATTCAGAATTTCAGTTGTAAGCGGTTTAGAAGCAAAGCCTTTTACTTCGTTATAGGTTTTAGATTTTAGAATATCAATTGGATTAAGTGAAGAGGTTAGGATAAACACTCTGCATTTTGCCTTTACTTCTTCATTCAGCAATTTGAATTGCTCCATAAACTCCCAACCGTCCATTTCAGGCATGTTGATATCTAAAAAGATAAAATCTGGAAAGCCCGGTGGGTTGGTTTCTTGTAATGATTTTAACTCAACTAGTGCTTCACGGGCATCCACATGGCTCGAAATCTTTGTAGCGAATTTTTCAAACTCAATAATTTTTTCATTTAAAAAGTTGAAAGCCCTGTCATCGTCTATTAATAAAATATGATAGTTGTGTTCCATTTTTATTGTGTTCATTTTTAAGCCTTTTTAAGATATACATTAAACTGCGTGCCTTCATTCAACATACTCTGCACCTCTATTTTACCACCCATCAATTCGAGTTGTTTTTTAGCTAAATGCAAACCTATTCCTTTTCCTTCAATATGAGTATGGAACTTGCGATAAATACCAAACAGTTTATTTTGATGTCTTTTTAAGTCTATACCTATACCATTATCGGTTATAGAAAGTTTCACATTTTCATCATTTTCTTCTGCTACAATTCTTACTACAAGTTGCTTTTTCTTAGTTCTGAATTTCAAAGCATTATCTAGCAATTGAAAACATATATTTTGCAGGTAACTTTTTACAGCATAAACCTGAATGCTTGAATCAATTGAAACTTCCACCGTTGCATTGCAATTTTCAATTGCGGTTTGCAGATTACTAATGGCACTTTCAATAATAGTTTGCAGGTTAAGCGTTTCAATGTCTGTAGATTTATTGTCGTTGATGCCGATAATCTCCGTAAGTTCTTTAAGGGTTTCATCTAGCAGGTGCGCTTCTTTTTCTACTTCTTTAATTAGTTCTTTTTGCAATGACTCATTTGCCGATGGATTTTTGAACACATGCGCAACCGTTGAAAGTTTTGAGGAGTGTGAGCGCAAACGATGCGAAATCACAAATGCAAAATCCTCAAGTTCTCTGTTTTGTTTCAATACGTTTTCGAGCAATTCAGCTTTTTCTTTTTCTGCAAGGCGCAGTTCTGTAACATCCATGCAAATACCTACAATTCTTATTGGTTGTTTTTTAGGGTCAACCGACAAAAACGTGCTGGCAGAAATATAGCGCAAGCTATTATCTGTAGGGCGTATAATTCTAAATTCAAAGTGCATGGTTGGCTCTTCGGTATTGATGTGAGCCAGTTTTTTGCTTATTTTAGGTACGTCTTCAGGATGCGTTAACTTAAACCAGTTCGTGCTGATTTTGCCAAAGGCTTCGCGGTCGGTAACACCAAAAATTTCATACATCAAATCATCCCAAATGATATTTCCTGTAACACCGCTCCATTCCCACACGCCCATTTTAGCAGCCTTTGTTGCTAGCGATAAACGGTCGGTGCTTTCATTAAGTTTCTTATTTATTTCAACGTATTCTAAATCGCTGAGGCGATGCGAGTGCTGAATTGATTCACGGTCGCGGTCAAACTTTTGGTAGGCTTCGTTTACAGTTTCTATAAAATTTTGAAGTGCTTCATTTTGTGTGAAACTGTCGGGTAGTGTAGCAAGGTGTTGCTCAAGCAACGGGTGAATTGTTTTCAATGTGAGAAGCATTATACTGTGATGATGTTGAATTGTTTTTTCAAAATCTTACAATAAGTGTTAACATTCAACCTTTTATAAAAATATGGGCTAAACTTTTTTGGTAGCCTGTAACAAATATGCTTTAATAAAATCATCTAAATCGCCATCAAGAACCGGTTGGATGTTGGATGTTTCAAAATTGCTACGATTGTCCTTAATCAACTTGTATGGATGCAACACATAGTTGCGAATCTGCGAACCCCATTCTATTTTAAGTTTGGTACCTTCTACTTTATCGCGCTCTTCGTTGCGTTTTTGCACCTCCATTTCATAGAGTTTACTTTTCAGCATTTGCAAAGCACGGTCGCGGTTTTCGTGTTGCGAACGGGTAATTTGACAGCTCACAACAATACCCGTTGGCAGATGTCGCACACGCACTGCGGTTTCCACCTTATTTACGTTTTGCCCGCCAGCACCGCTCGCTCTAAATGTATCCCATTCACACTCCGAAGCTGGCACATTAATTTCAATAGTATCGTCTGCCACAGGATACACAAACACTGATGCAAAGGAGGTGTGTCTGCGCCCGTTTGAATCGAAAGGGGACACGCGCACGAGGCGATGCACACCGTTTTCGCCCTTCAAATATCCATACGAAAACTCTCCGTCAATTTGAATCGAAACAGATTTTACACCCGCCACATCGCCATCGGTTCTTTCTAGCTCCGACACTTTGTAGCCATGCCTATCTGCCCACATCACATACATGCGCAGCAATATCGAACACCAGTCGCAACTCTCTGTGCCACCGGCTCCGGCATTAATTTCCAAAATTGCCGAAAGGCTATCCTCTTTAGTATTTAAAGTTGATTTAAATTCCAGTTCATCGGCTGCTTCCAGAGCCTTTTTGTATTGCTCTTTCAGTTCCGTTTCGGTAGCTTCTCCTGCTTCATAAAACTCGCGCAAAACGGTAGTGTCATCCACTTCTTTGGCGGCTGTTTCGTAGGCTTCCACCCACTGCTTATCTATCTTGGTGCCTTTCAGTAATTCTTCTGCCTTGGCGGGATTGTTCCAGAAGTCGGGGTGCAGTGTGGTTTGTTCGTCTTGAAGTATTTTAAATTTTCGGTTATCTACGTCAAAGATATCTCCTCAGAGCCTCAACACGGCTCCTCAAATCATTAATATTTTCTATCGTCATTGTTTGTTATTTGCCGCGAAGGAAACAAAAAGACCCTAATGTGCCCTTCTTTTTAATATATAATTCTTTGGGATGCCCAATCGTTCTTTTGCGATGCCATGCGGGGGATTTGCGATGCAAAAAAATGTTTTGTATAGAAATTAGTTAAAACTGTGCGAAAGTATGCGGAAATATCTTTGGGACGCAGAGAGATGATGATGGGGAGCAGAGAAATGGTTTTTGAGTGCATTGCAAAATGTTTTGGGGAGTAGTGCAAAATACTTTGGGGAGTAAAGAAAAGTAGTTGGGAGGTAGAGAATTGTAAAAGGGCGCATAGGAGATGCCAATGGGAACAATGGATATGCCTTTGGGGAGCAGCGCATAAGGTGATGGGGAGTGGTGCATAAGCCGATGGGGAGCAGAGAAATTGGTTTGGACTGAGTGGATATGCCGATGGGGAGCTCAGGGTGGTGAAAAGGGAGTGGTGTAAATGGCGATGGGGAGCGATGTAAAATCAGGCAAGGAGCAGTGGATATGTTGGATGGGAGCGAAGAGTTGTTGGCGGGGTGCAGAGAAATGCCAAAAGGGAGCATTGCATATACTGGAAGGGAGCAGAGAGATGGCGGTGGGAAGTAGGGAGATGCAGGTGGGACAGAGAGATATGGCGGTAGGGAGGGATTGATTATTGATGAATGATTACTGATTATTGAACAGCCTATCCCATACTATGCCGTAGGGACAAGTGAACAGTGGGCGGGAACAGCCGTTTTACTATTTACGGATTGACGATGGAACTGCCTTTTTAACCATGAATATACGAATGGATGTAAGGGTGCGGCAAGGAACGGTAGGAATGCATGAAGTTAGTGAAGCCGATGGGTTGGAGACCTAACAGGTGCTTGAAGACCTGTCAGGTAGAATTGGCGGGGGGAGTTGATAGTTTATGGAAATTGCCGAGGGGAATGAACGCGGGACGCGGGGTGAAAAAGCTCTTGCAGGATGTGAGCGCAGGCGGGGTTGCATTTTATACTGGGGCATAAATGCCGAAGCTTTTTTGATTTAAAGGAATTTTTGTTTTTGTGAGCGAGCTAAAGCTCGCGGGGTGTGTGCTTGTTTGGGTTGGGAGGTTTTTATATGTTGATGACTTAGGTGGATTGGTTATTGATAGAAGTAAAGTAATTGTCATTTTATCAACGCAACGTCCGCTTAGGCGAGACGGTTGCTGTGAAGGAATTGGGCGGGGAGGGGAGACATTACTGGAAAGAAGGTCTTTTTTTTTATACGCAAAGCGCATCATAATATCATTGTCATAACAAATCAATTATTATCATTTTTATATCTTAGAATTATTGAACAACAGTCGTAAGATAATACCAATAGCTTGATAATCTGTAATCTAAGCAATAAATACTATCTCCGCAAACTTTAATTTGAGGAACTTCCTTTTCCTCTTTAGATTTTTCAATATAGTATAGTTTGTAATATTGAATAATTGATGGATGACTACTACTATGTTTTTTTGAAATACAATCATCAAAAGTAAATTTAACTGTTTCATCGTCAACATAAATTTGATATATATTTTTTTTTAAACAAAACCTTTTCAATGAAGCAACTACTGATTGGTCTAAAATTATTGAGTCTATATCTTCAAAAGATATCCTTTCCCTTTGGTTAATAAAATCATCTGAATTAAGATAATCTTTAAGAATACTTTCGACTTCTTGAAAATATAGGCTATCTCTACTAAAATCAATCTTAGTTTGCTCGTAACAATCCTTTGAAACAATTCTCCAATAAGGAACGCGGTTACATGATGTTCCAACAAATATTAGAATAAAAACAATAGTAAATACTTTGTGTGCCATATAAAACTAATTTCCTGAATGTTGATGAGGGGGTTTGCGATTTAAATGATTTCCATTTTGATTTGTTGCACCCTTTTTTTGTGCATCTGTAATTATGGTTCTCCTTCGCTCCAACGTCTCCGGTTCCCCACATAATCCTTCACAGGAATCGTCTC
>CAZKHZ010000020.1:0-26441 GCA_964552715.1 uncultured Chitinophagaceae bacterium
ATGCAAATAAAGGCGGGCTACTTAGCCCGCTTTTTGTTTTTATGCCTTTTGCAAAATCACTTTGCCCGTTCTATCAAAAACGTTTTTAAATTTTTTGAAAAGAATATTGCAAAACTCTTCGAGCTTTAAACCAATAAGCTTTTAAAAAAAAATTACGTTTGTTGCCATTAGCATTTCCATGAATCCAAATTTAGAACCAGACAAAAATTTCTCGCCAGGAGAGCAAGAGGTAGAGCGTGCGCTGCGCCCCAAGCAAATTGCAGAATTTACGGGGCAGCCGCAAATCATCGAAAACCTCTTTGTGTTTATAGGTGCAGCAAAAATGCGCGGTGAAGCACTCGACCATGTGTTGTTGCATGGGCCTCCGGGCTTGGGCAAAACTACCCTGTCGCACATCATAGCCAACGAAATGGGCGTGGGCATCAAAGTAACCTCGGGTCCTGTGTTGGAAAAACCAGGCGATCTTGCTGGGCTGCTAACCAATCTTGAAACAAACGATGTGTTGTTTATTGATGAAATACACAGGCTTGGCGTGGTGGTAGAAGAGTACCTCTATAGCGCAATGGAGGACTACAAAATTGACATCATGATTGACTCGGGACCCAATGCCCGCACTGTGCAAATCAATCTCAATCCATTTACTTTAGTTGGCGCCACTACCCGCAGCGGTTTGCTCACTTCTCCCCTGCGTTCGCGCTTTGGCATCACTTGCCGATTAGAATATTATGATGCCGAAGTGCTACAAAAAATATTGATGCGCTCTGCCGAAATATTGAAGGTGGAAATTGACCCAAAGGCGGCTCTTGAAATTGCGCGCAGAAGCCGCGGCACACCAAGAATTGCGAATCTATTATTAAGACGTGTCCGCGACTTTGCACAGATGAAAGGCAACGGAGACATTACCATTGAAATTGCAAAGTTTTCGCTCGAAGCTTTAAATGTGGATCAACATGGTTTAGATGAAATGGACAATCGTATTCTTTCTGCCATCATAGATAAGTTCAAGGGTGGACCAGTGGGACTCACAACCATTGCCACGGCAGTAGGCGAAGAACCCGGAACCATTGAAGAAGTGTATGAACCATTTCTTATAAAAGAAGGTTTTTTAAAGCGCACACCGCGCGGCAGAGAAGCAACAGAAATTGCCTACAAACATCTTGGCAAAACACCGCCAGCTATGCGCGGAAGTTTGTTTGATGAATAATTAAATGGAATAATAAACCACATAGAAACATAGAAAATATACGTGTTTGCCTGTGTGATTTTTACTGGCAAAACTATTTTTAACTAGATGGATTAGAAAAACAGAGCTTTGCCAAAAGCATCCCAAACTATGTAACTATGTGGTTTAAACAGTGGATTTTAATCGTATGAACAAAGTCATTACAAAGTGAGCAACGAACAACTCTTTAACGAAGCAAAAAAGCATATTCCTGGAGGCGTAAATTCACCTGTGCGTTCTTTTAATAGTGTTGGCGGAACGCCTGTATTTATTAAGTCTGCAAAAGGTGCTTACCTTTTTGACGAAACAGGAAATAGCTATATAGATTATATCAACTCTTGGGGACCAATGATACTTGGTCATGCACATGAAGAAGTAATAAACGAAGTGCAAAAACAATTGCAACATTCACTAAGTTATGGTGCGCCAACAACCTTAGAAACCGAAGTTGCAAAGCTGATAAAAGCGATGTGCCCCAATATAGATTTGGTGCGTATGGTAAACAGCGGCACCGAGGCTTGCATGAGTGCGCTGCGCGTGGCGCGTGGCTTCACAGGCAAAAACAAATTCATAAAGTTTGAAGGAAATTATCACGGACATGCAGCACCATTTTTGGTAAAAGCAGGAAGTGGCGTGGCAACACTTGGCATACAAAATGTAGCGGGTGTTACGCAAGGTTGCGCAGAAGATACGCTTACAGCACCCCACAATAATTTGCAGGCGGTTTATGATTTAATTGAAAAGCATAAAGGTGAAATTGCAGCCATTATACTAGAACCTGTGGCGGGAAATATGGGCTGTATTCCTCCACAAAAATATTTTTTGCAAGGCTTGCGCAACATCTGCAATCAGGAAAATATTGTGCTGATTTTTGATGAAGTAATGACAGGCTTTCGCTTGGCAAAAGGAGGTGCGCAGGAGGTTTATGGAATAGATGCAGACCTTATTTGCTACGGAAAAATAATTGGCGGTGGAATGCCCGTGGGTGCTTATGGAGGCAAGCGGTATTTGATGGAAAATGTTGCACCTCTTGGCAAAGTGTATCAAGCTGGAACGCTAAGCGGAAACCCCATTGCCATGCGTGCAGGCTTCACCACACTCAACATTTTGAATAACAACAACTCGATATACGATAATATAAATGCAAGTACTAAAACAATAGAACAAGAACTAAGAGCGGTATTTGCGCAAAAGGATATTGCAATGCAAATCAATCGTGTTGGCAGTATGATAAGTATTCACTTTAGCGAGCAGCCGATTGTTGATTTTGAAAGTGCAAGCAAAGCAAATAATGAGTTGTTCAAAAAGTACTTTCATTACTGCCTCCACAATGGCATCTACTTACCGCCATCTGCATTTGAAACATGGTTTGTCTCTAATGCAATTACATCAAAAGAAATTGATAAAACAGTAAGTGTAACAAAGGCTTTTGTTGCAAGCCTTTAATCGGTTTTGCTTAAACGATTACAAAGCCAACTTCACTTCGTTCAAACTTTGCAAAGTGCAGTTTACTTTAGAAACATCTTTGCTTAGATTCTTGCCTTTGTTGGCAAGGTCAAGGTTTACATATTCTACATTGCCATTGTTGCGAATGCAAATTTGATGCTCCGCTTTTACAGTTCCATTGGAGCTTAAATACTTTGGATTCACAGAGCCATCATATACAATTTCAGGAACTTTGTCGCCAAACATTGCTGTAAACAATTGCCCAAAAGAAACACTGCCATCGGGTTTGCCAGTGCCGCGTTCAATGGTATTGTCATGGAAGCTAATGCCACCTGGGAACGGGTCATACAAAGTATCTTTGAAAGGCTTTTGCAAAGAAGTGTATGACACTATAGAAGCACTTAATGTGTTGTGTCCTTTAATCTCGTTGTTGTAAACCTGACAGTCGTTGGTAGCCATAATAATGATGCCTGTTCCCGAAGGAATCTCTGCAACAACAGTACCCTTAACAGCAAAGTTTTTTACATTGTTATTGATTACCTTATTGTTGAAAATACGGCAACGGCTTCCGTTTTTCACAGGCAAATCAGGCAAGTCGAATACTAAAATGCCACCAGTATTGTTTTGGCATAAATTGTCAAACACATCTGCATCTATACAATTCTCAATTTCGATCCCAGCAACATTATCATGCACATTGCAATTCTTTACAATAATATTTTTTGATTGACCAACATAAGCACCCGCATCGCTGCTACCGTAAATTTCACAGTTGTCAATCAACACGTTTGTGCAACCAACAGGATAAATACCATACGAACCATTTTGTGTAGAGTGAAGCGGTGTCCAGCCCACTTTTAAATTACGAAAAGTAACTCCATTTGCATCTTGCACTTTTATACAATCACCTTTTGCATCCAGAATGGTAAAGTCTTCTAAAACAATCCCATCAGCAGTGATGCGCAAACCCTCTGCACCATCTTTTTGTCCTTTAAAACTCAGAATGGTTTTGTCTCTTCCTTTGCCGCGAATGGTTATATTTTTTACACCATCTAAAACTAATGGGCGAGCAAAAGTGAATGTACCTTCAGGTAACTCAATGATGTCGCCATCTTTTGCGTTTGCAAATTTTTCTTGTAATTGTTTTTCAAATTCATCATTACTTGCAGATGAAGATTTAGTGTTGCAGGAAATAAGTAAAGAACCTGCTATTGCAAAAGCAATGATTGAAAAGCGAATATTCATGAATTTTTAATTTTTGATGTGCGAATATATGTTTCTAATTTTAATTGCATTGTAAAGAAAACCTTTAGAAAAAGTAACTTATGAAAAAGGCAGTAATGAACTGGAGCGGAGGTAAAGATTCTTCGCTTGCACTTTGGGAAATATTAAAGCAAAAAGAAGTAAGCGTAGCGAGTTTGCTTACAACTATTAATGGGGCAAATGACAGAATCTCTATGCACGGTGTGCGTTCCGCTTTGCTCGAAAAGCAAGCTGCGTCAATTGGTTTGCCATTGAAGAAAATTATATTACCCGAGATGCCCAGCATGAGCGTTTATGATGATGTAATGCAAACCGCCCTGAGCGAGCTGAAGCAACAAGGTGTGACGCATTCAATTTTTGGCGATATTTTTTTAGAAGATTTAAAAGCCTATCGCGATAGTAAATTAGCCGCAGCGGGTCTGCATGGAATCTATCCTTTATGGAAGCGCGACTCAAAAGAATTGATGCGTTCATTTATTGATAATGGATTTAAAGCAGTATTGGTTTGTGTAAACGAAAAGTATTTAGACAAATCATTTTGTGGCAGATTTATTGACGATGATTTATTGAAAGCTCTTCCAAAAAACGTTGACCCTTGTGGGGAAAATGGGGAGTATCACTCCTTTGTTTTTGATGGACCGGTTTTCAAAAAGCCCATTGAATATAAAATTGGTGAAATGGTATATCGCAATTATTCTAAGCCTCAAAGTAACGATGACAATTGCTACAGCGATTCATCAAATTACGATACGGGATTTTGGTATGTAGATTTAGAGGAGTAAAAACTATGTGCGTTGAAATTTCATTGCAATCCATTCTCCCTTTTGAAGTAGTTGCCTTTCCTCTAAAGAAAATGAAGCGCACAATTCGCGAATGATAGGAATGTCTTGCTCAATAAAACCGCTCAATAGAACTTCTCCATTTGGATTTAATAAAGGCATCCAATGATGCAAATTTTCTACAATAATATGGCGGTTGATGTTTGCGAGTATTACATCAAATTTCTCTTTAATGGCACCAGACGCTTCACTTAAACGAGCATCAATATTTGAATTATTGCGCTGCGCATTTTCTATGGCATTTTGATAAGCCCACTCCTCATGATCAATGGCAACAGGCACTTTTACATCAAGTTTGTTTGCAAGAATTGCTAGCACTCCGGTGCCTGAACCCATATCTAACAGCAATTTGTTTTTCAAATCCAAACCCAACATCAATTCAATCATGGAGGCAGTGGTAGAATGGTGTCCCGTTCCAAAACTCATTTTAGGCTCAATGATTAATTCTATTTCGGTATTTAGCGGCTCGTGAAATGGTGCGCGAATGCCCACTCTTTCAGCAATAATTACTGGAGGAAAATTCTTTTCCCATTCTTCATTCCAGTTCTTTTGTTCAATAACATTAACTGCAAATTGAACGTGCGAAAGATTATTGGCATCTAATGTCAATCGCACTTCGCCATCATCAATTGCATCCGCTTTAATAAATGCCAATACAGAGATATTTGTTTCTTCAAAACCTTCAAAAGGTAAATCTGAAAGTAAGGCAATCAACCATTGCTGCTCATCTTCGGAAGAAGAGAAAAATTCGTATTGAAGGTATTGCATTGAGTTATATTTCTTTAATGAAATTCATCCTTCCCCCTGCTCAGGCTTCATCTGCGGAAAGAACAACACTTCTTGAATACTCGCTTGGTTGGTCATCAACATGGCTAATCTATCAATACCAATTCCAATACCTGATGTTGGTGGCATACCATATTCTAAAGCGCGTAGAAAATCGTGGTCAATAAACATGGCTTCGTGGTCGCCTCGCTCCATCAACTTTACTTGTTCTTCAAATCGTGCGCGTTGATCTATGGGGTCGTTCAACTCACTGTAGGCATTGGCAAGTTCTTTGCCGTTTATCATCAATTCAAAGCGTTCTACCAAGCCCGGTTTGCTGCGGTGTTTTTTGGTTAGCGGACTCATTTCTATAGGATAATCCATTATGAAAGTTGGTTGCACAAATTTCTTTTCGCACAACTCACTGAACAATTCATCTACTAACTTGCCTTTGCCCATTGTGGCATCCACTTCAATGTGATGTTTTTTACACAAGTTAAATAGTGTGGCTTCATCCAATGCACTCACGTCTTCTCCAGTTGCTTCTTGAATGGCATCTAAAATACCTATGCGTTTGAAAGGGGCTTTGAAAGAAATAATGTTTTCTCCTACCTGCACTTCTGTAGTGTTGTGCAATTCCAAAGCAATTTTTTCAAACAACTTTTCGGTGAAGTTCATCATCCAGAAATAGTCTTTGTAGGCAACGTAAAACTCCAACACAGTAAACTCGGGATTGTGGGTTCTGTCCATTCCTTCGTTGCGGAAGTTGCGGCTGAATTCATACACAAAATCAAAGCCCCCAACAATCAATCTTTTTAGATATAACTCATTAGCGATACGCAGGTAAAAAGGGATGTCGAGGGTGTTGTGATGTGTTTTAAACGGACGCGCAGCCGCACCTCCTGGAATATTCTGCAACACAGGTGTATCAACTTCTAAGGCGTCATTTTCATTCAAGTAATCGCGTATGGTTTGAATCATTTTACTGCGCTTGATAAAAGTTTCTTTCACTCCTTGATTCACTACCAAATCAACATACCGCTGGCGGTAACGCAATTCTGGGTCGGTGAAAGCATCATAAATTTCTCCATCTTTTTCTTTTACAATTGGCAGCGGGCGCAATGCTTTTGAAAGAAATGTAAAGTCGGTAACGTGAATAGAAGTTTCACCAGTTTTGGTGGTAAACACAAAACCTTTTACCCCAATAAAATCCCCAATGTCTAATAGCTTTTTAAAAACTTCATCCCACATGGTGGCATCCTCACCGCGCTGCAAATCATTCTTTGAAACATACAATTGTATTCTGCCGTGCTGATCTTCCAGCACAGCAAATGCAGCTTTGCCCATTAAGCGAATCGCCATGATTCTGCCTGCAATAGAAACATTCCATGGCCCTATTCTTTCTTCTCTACCAAAAGTGTCATGAATAAATTCAGAAGTTACATCCACCTCATACAATGCTGCAGGATAAGGGTCAATGCCCAATCGTTCAAACTCTTTCAGTTTTTCTCTTCTTACAACTTCTTGTTCGCTTAGTTGACTCATTTGCTATTTTAGATTTTAGCTATTTGCTTAAAGGGCGCGAAAATAACAGAAGCATGAAGAAAAGCGGTGATTATTCATTTTTTGAAAATGTATATGATGTGGTGCGGCAAATTCCGAAGGGCAGGGTTACTTCTTATGGTGCTGTGGCGAAATATCTGGGAAGTGGCAAAAGTGCGCGCATGGTAGGCTGGGCTATGAATGCCGCGCATGGGCAGATACCGCCCGTTCCTGCACAGCGGGTAGTGAACAGCAAGGGAGTATTATCAGGCAAAAATCATTTTGCGTCACCCACTTTTATGCAGGAATTGCTAGAGGCAGAAGGCGTAAGCGTAAAAGATGATACAGTTGTGAATTTTGAAAAGAAATTTTGGAATCCTGCTGTTGAGTTATAGAATTATTAAGGAGTAAGCATTGGACATGAGTAACTTAAATAAAGCTGGGAGATGACGATAGAATTAAATACTTGTTTATAATATCTTTTTCGGAAACGGATTTAAGGAAGAAGACAATAAATTTTGAATAATGAAAGAAGACTAATCTAACAATACAGGCAGGAAGCTAAGGAAAGCGGACCGCCAGTCCAGCACTTGCAATTAAGCGTGGAGATTGTTTTAAGATACCTGCTCCAGCAGAAAAATCTGCTTGTATAAACTCATTCAGTAAATATGCAAAACCCACATTGGCTCGCAAATCGGGGTTCTGACCGTGCGGGTAAATTAGGAACACTTCCATGAAGGTTCTCAACTGATGATGCTTACGCTCTGTTGATTTTAAAACTGAGGTGTAATGGGCGTTAACTGCAAAGTTATAGGTGGGCCTAGCATCATTACCCGTCCAAAACAAGCCATAGTTATACATCATGCCAAAGTTTTGGGGCAGGTATTGTTGCATACATATTCTAAAAAATGGGGCAAGATATTTGGGGCGCAAGTTCTTTGTTGCAGCATAGCTAAAACTCATGCCGCCTATAAAAGAAGCTCCAGTGGAATTCTTTTTGGCATCAAGCATTTTCACTTTTAATCCAAAAGTAATTGGAGGCAAGCCCGTAAGCGTTGAGTCACTTGAATAAATAGTCATCGCACTACTGCTTAATCTGAATTCAAAATATTGGCTTACACCATATTTTACTTGCAGGCTTGGATGTATAATCTCGTGCGTTCCCTGCTCATAGAAATTATATGAAACTCCCATTTCTACTTGCCCTTTACCCTTTGGAACTAGTAGATTTCCTTCCGCAAAAGATGGTCGCGTGCTGCCAAACTGAATTATGTTTCCTGCTTTTCCAGCAAAATTATCTTGTGCAATTACGCGCAAAACAACAAATGTAATTAATAGCGAAAACAAAGGACGGTTGAGTTTTATCACAAATACAAACTAAACAATATTTCAGTTTAAAGTAAAAGTATCTGCAAATGCTACATTGAGCTGATAGCCTTTATCTACGCTATCATCCCCTCGCATATAAATACTACATTTCGCCCCATGAATTATACACTTATCACAGGAGCCAGCAAAGGAATTGGAAAGGCGTTTGCATACGATTGCGCAGCGCGCGGCATGAACCTGATATTAGTTGCCCGCTCGCAGGCATTGCTGAAAACATTAGCCAAGGAACTATCCGGCAAGCAAGTTTCTGTTCAAATAATTACAGCGGATTTATTGAAGCCCAATGCACACAAAGAGATTTTTGATTGGGTGAAACAAAACGAATGGAATGTAAATATGCTCATTAACAACGCTGGGGCAGGCTTCTATGGCAAATTTGACGAAAAACCACTTGATAAACATTTGGAAATAATGCACCTGAATATGGACTCAATGATTTGCATGGCGCATGAGTTTTTGAACCGTTCGGATAAAACGCAAAAAAGATTCCTCTTGAATACCGTCAGCACGGGTGCGTTTCAGCCAACTCCATTTATGGCGGTTTATTGTGCCTCCAAGTCGTTTATGCTCGCCTTTTCGCAAGCAATTAGATTTGAGTTGAGGAAACAGAAAGTATATGTAACTGCCCTTTGCCCTGGTGGTACAGAATCGGAGTTCTCTAAACCCGCAGGAATGGAAAAGATATTTGAAAAGAATGCGCAGTTTGTGATGAAAGCAGACGAAGTGGCTAAAGCAGGCTTGGATGGTTTATTGAAAAACAAAGCTGTAGTAATTCCAGGTACTATTAATAAAGTAGGTGCCTTAGCTGCAAGTCTTTTTCCAAATAAATTTGTGGTACCCAGTGCCGCGCGGTTTTTTGAAGTATAAACTCCTAATTTTCCTTTTTTCTCACCACCACATTTTCAAAACTCTATCTTAGCGCGCATTTTTTTACAATACCTATTAGTTTAGAACGACATAGAGCAAAGATATAGCATAAAAGCAATGGCAAATTTTTTAGAAAAACTGTTTGGAAAAGTATTTGGAAGCCGCAGTGAACGTGAGTTGAAATTGATGCAACCGCAGGTTGCAGCCGTAAATGAAGAATACGAAAAATTAAAATCACTTAGCAACGACCAACTGCGCAATAAAACGCTGGAATTTCGCGCTAGAATCAAAGAACATTTAGCAGAGATTGACCAGCAGATAGTTTCATTAAATGAGTTGGCGGGCACTACTACTGATGTACATGAAAAAGACAGCACCTACAAGCAAGTTGACGATTTACGCAAAGAGCGCGATGTAAAGATTGAAGAAGTGCTTAGCGAAATTCTTCCCGAGGCTTTTGCTGTGGTTAAAGAAACAGCATATCGCTTTTCAAACAACGATACTGTTGATGCCACAGCAACAGATTTAGACCGCGACCTTTCTGTAAATTACCCCAACATTGAGATTTCTGAAAGCTATGTAAAATATCACACCACTTGGAATGCAGCCGCCACTGAAGTAAAGTGGAATATGGTGCATTATGATGTGCAATTGATAGGTGGTATTGTGTTGCATCAAGGCAAAATTGCCGAGATGGCAACAGGGGAGGGAAAAACATTGGTAGCCACCCTACCTGCATACTTGAATGCTTTGCCTGGCGAGGGTTTGCACATTGTAACTGTGAACGATTATTTGGCGCGAAGAGACAGTGAATGGAACGGACCAATCTTCCAATTCCTTGGCTTGAAAGTAGATTGTATTGATAAATATCAGCCACACAGCGAAGCAAGAAAAAAGGCTTACGCAGCAGATATTATCTATGGCACCAACAACGAGTTTGGTTTCGATTACCTGCGTGATAACATGGTGCGCACACCCGAAGAAATGGTGCAGCGCAAACACCACTATGCCATGGTGGATGAGGTTGACTCTGTGTTGATTGATGATGCAAGAACTCCGCTTATCATTTCAGGGCAGGTGGATAGCAGCGATGAAAAAGAATTTTATGAATTGAAACCGCGCATTGCTCGCTTATATGAAGAGCAGCGCAAAGCCACCTCGCAATTTATTACCGATGCAAAACGGTTGATTAAAGACGGGAAAGACGGCTACAAAGAAGGCGAAGGCGGACTTGCCTTGTATCGCGCATTCCGTGGCTTGCCAAAAAACTCTGCGCTTATAAAATTATTAAGTGAAGCAGGAATGCAGCAAGTGATGCGCAATTCAGAGAACTACTATTTGGGCGAGCAGCAAAAAAACATGCACATAGTGGATACCGGATTGTTGTTTTCAATTGATGAAAAAAACAACTCGGTTGACTTAACAGATAAAGGTATTGAACTGATAACAGGCTCGGGTGAAGACCCAACTTTCTTTATCATTCCAGATGTGGGTGCAGAGATTGCAGAAATAGAAAAAGGGGGTTTGTCGCCCGAAGAAAAACTGCAACGCAAAGACAAACTGATGCAGGATTTCGCCATTAA
This sequence comes from uncultured Chitinophagaceae bacterium, assembly GCA_964552715.1. Taxonomy (GTDB): domain Bacteria; phylum Bacteroidota; class Bacteroidia; order Chitinophagales; family LD1; genus UBA7692. The sequence continues at coordinate 10,917 of CAZKHZ010000020.1, forward strand.
AAGCGAGCGCATTCACAGTGTAAACCAATTGCTGAAAGCATACACCATGTTTGAACGCGATGTGGACTATGTGGTAATGGATGGCAAGGTTAAAATTGTGGATGAAAATACCGGTCGTATTCTTGACGGCAGAAGATATTCTGATGGTTTACACCAAGCTATCGAAGCAAAAGAAAACGTGAAAGTTGAAGCAGCATCTCAAACGCTGGCAACTATCACTTTGCAAAATTACTTCCGTATGTATCACAAACTATGTGGTATGACGGGAACTGCCGAAACAGAAGCAGGTGAGTTTTGGGATATCTACAAATTGGAGGTTTCGAGCATTCCAACTAACAGAAATATTACGCGTGATGACAAAGAAGATTTGGTTTACAAAACCAAACGCGAAAAGTTCAATGCCATCATTGATGATATTGTAAAACTTACTGGAGAAGGTCGCCCGGTACTTGTGGGTACAACCAATGTGGAAATAAGTGAATTGCTTTCGCGCATGATGACTTTGCGCAAGTTGAAGCACAACGTATTGAACGCAAAACAACACCAACGCGAAGCGGAGATTGTAGCCGAAGCAGGTAATGCAAGCACTGTTACCATTGCTACCAACATGGCTGGAAGGGGAACGGATATCAAGATTAAAGATGATGTAAAAAAAGCCGGAGGTCTTGCCATCATTGGCTCTGAGCGACATGATTCAAGAAGGGTTGACAGGCAGTTGCGCGGTCGGGCAGGTCGTCAAGGCGACCCGGGCAGCTCGCAGTTTTATGTTTCGTTAGAAGATGACTTGATGCGTCTTTTTGGCAGCGACCGCATTTCTAAACTTATGGATAGAATGGGTTACAAAGAAGGCGAAGTATTGCAACATAGTATGATTTCTACCAGCATTGAGCGAGCCCAGAAAAAAGTGGAAGAGAACAACTTCGGCATTCGTAAACGTTTGTTGGAATACGATGATGTGATGAACAAACAACGTGATGTAATATATACACGTAGAAGACACGCTTTGTTTGGCGAAAGGTTAGCCCTGGATGTATTAAACACCTTTGAAGATTTGAGCAGCGAATTGGTGCAGCAAGGTTTGGATGCGCGCGATTTTGAGCAATTCAAATTAGATGTAATTCGCTATTTTTCTTTAGATACTTCCATTACCGAAAGTGAATTCTTGAAAGGTAATGCTGCCGAAACTTCCGACAAACTTTTTGACGAAGTGGTAGCTATTTACAGACGTAAATTAGAAGATATTAAAGCAGAGGCATTGCCTGTGCTTACCAATCTTCACAACGAAAAGGGAGACCAGGTGAAGAACGTGGTTATTCCTTATAGCGATGGGCAAAATGGTATAAACATTTTAGTAGATTTATCTGAAACCATCCAATCTAAAGCCGCAAACCTGCAATCAGCAATTGAGCGCTCCATATCATTGGTATTGATAGATGATGCTTGGAAACGCCACTTGCGCGCTATGGACGATTTGAAACAGGAAGTGCAAACAGCGGGCTACGAACAGAAAGACCCTTTGGTTATTTATAAGATTGAAGCGTTCAAAGTATTTCAAACTATGTTGAGTCAAGTAAATCGCGAGATTGCATCTTTCCTTTTCAAAGGACATATTCCGCGTAGCGAAGGCAATCAGCAGCAGGCGCGCCCCGCACAACAACCGCCACAGCAATTTGCCAAACGCATGAGTGAAAGCAGAGGCGAAGTGGAAGATTCCAATCCGCAGCCGCAACGCCAAGGTCAACAGCAAGCACAACAGCAACAACGCGAAAAAATTGACCCTGTAAGAGTTGGTCCGAAAGTTGGCAGAAACGACCCTTGCCCTTGCGGAAGCGGCAAGAAATTCAAGGCATGTCACGGTAAGGATGAGGCGTAGTTGAAAAACTATAAGATTTTATATTAGCACAACAAAATCAATGCAACAATGAAAATTACCAAACTCCATATAAAGGATTTTCACCAGTTTAAAAACTTGACGCTTGATTTTACATATCCTGTAGGTCATCCGTTGGAGGGTAAACCTTTAAAGAAGGCTTGTTTTATAGGTCAGAGTGGTACAGGAAAAACTACTTTGTTGAACTCTATTTATGACTATATTGCCGAGGTACTTCACACTCATATTCTAGAAGAGGGATTTCACTTTTTGACTGACTATGGATATGTAGAATACCAAATTGGAGAAAAAAAATTCAACTGTTCTTCCAACAAACTCAATACAAAACCCTCGCCTGAAGAGAGAAAAGAATATCTTAGAAAACGGTTTGTATTTTTTCTAACTACTGATATACATGCAACAGAGCGAGGTTTGTTAAGCGAAATTGTTGAAGAACAAAAAAAACAGCTTTTTGGTAATGAAGAACTTGCACTTACAAATTGGACTTCTAAAAACGTCTACAGGGATGATTTTTCAGTAGTTTTTAATTCAAATACTGATAAAAGTGTTTGGCAAGAAATTCTAAAGAATATAGATGAATATGACTCTAAACTAAAACGTAGAATTTCTGAAATAATTCACAGCAAAAATCCTGAGAAAGAATTTAGCAATGCCATTTCATTTTTTAAAAAAGAAAATCCTAATCCTCGTATAGATTTAGCAGAAAGATGTTTAAATAAAATTCTAAATAAATTCCATTTAGAGCTTGATACTGATGATACACAGAGCTATATTTCAGTCAAAGCTATAAACACGGAAAAAAAAATAAACTATACTGGTCTCTCCACCGGAACCAAACAAATCTTACTCACTGCCATCCCGATATTCAAGTGCGCATCCGATAAAACAATTTACTTATTTGATGAGCCCGAACGCTCATTGTTTCCTGACCTGCAACAAATGTTGGTAGATTATTATGTTTCACTTGCACCCGATGCACAATTCTTTTTTGCAACACATTCACCTGTTATTGCTTCTCAATTTGAACCTTGTGAACGATTCATTCTTTATTTTGATGAAGATGGAAATGTGTTGGTGCGTAATGGAGTGGCACCACAAGGTGACGACCCTAATGATATATTAAAGAAAGACTTTGGTATGGAAAATTTGATGACTTCAAAAGGGTTAGAAATGTACCAACGTTACTTGAAATTGATTAGTCAATCGCGTAAGGCAAAAACTGATGATGAGAAGAATAAATTGTTAGATGAAATTGCGGAAATAGCAGAAACTTACAATTACTAATGAGACACGTAAGGAAGAAAGGGGACTCGATAATTATTTCCAAAAGTTTGACTTACATTGAGAACGGTGATAATAGAAAACTAAGGGATGAACTTCTTATTGAACAAAACCAGCTTTGTGCATATACCGAAACTTACCTTGGCAGAACAGACCAAAAAGATATTGACCATTTTAATCCATTATTGAAAAGTACTGATGCCGATTCCTATCACAATTGGTTTTTGTGCAAAGCAATTTGGAACAGAGAAAAAGGGAGTAAATGGGATAAGTACCAACCTGTACTTCATCCAACTGATGAATTATTAGAAAGCAAGATATTCTATTACGATGGCAACTATATTTTAGAGGATTTGAATGATTTGCCCTCCAAAAATCTTGTAAAACTTTTGAAGTTAGATGATGCAGATTTAGCAGCAGATAGAAAGAAATATATCGAAAGACTGCGGCAAGATGCACAGCGATGTGGAGAGGCAGTGGAGAATCATGTCAAATCGCTTTTACAAACAAATCCCGAGCGTGTTTACTTTATTAGGGCAATAGAAGAAGAATTTGGGTTCAAAGTTTTTGAATAAATAATTTAAAAAAAACGACACAATGGAAAGTAACAAACTCCCCTCACCTATGGGTTTATATCCGATGACGAAGCGCGTGGGTAATCTCATTTTTGTTTCAGGCATGGGTCCACGCAAAGCTGGCACCGATGAAATCCCCGGCTTGCAGACAGACAAGCACGGCAACTATATTTCGTTTGAATTTGAAGCTCAGGTGCATTCTGTATTTGCTAATGTAAAAACCGCATTGGAACAAGCCAGTAGCAGTTGGGATAAAATAGTAGATGTAACAGTTTTCCTTGTAAACATGAAGCGCGACTTCCATACCTTCAACAAACTCTATGCTGAATATTTCAAAGAAAATTTGCCATGCAGAACTACGGTAGAAGTAAGCAGCCTGCCTTCAGCAATTGCCATCGAATTGAAAGTGATTGCAGAAGCGTAAAGCAGTTATTGAACGTTTCGCCTTGCGAGAATTTAACAGGTCGCCTACCCCCACCTATCAGACGGGCAGGAAAAATCGCTTAGTCGCGCATCGGTTGTTCAATCTCACTTCTAAAATCTAAAATCTCACTTCTTAAAACTAAGTTCGCCCCATGGCAGTAACAGATACCAATTGGCCCGATAACAAACTCTTTTTATTAGATGCTTACGCGCTAATTTACCGCGCGTATTTTGCATTTATCGCCAACCCATTGCGCAACAGCAAAGGCATGAATGTGAGCGCCATTTCTGGCTTCACACAAACCTTAATTGAGTTGATTCAAAAAGAAAAACCTACACACCTGGCAGTAGTGTTTGATAGTGCCGAAGAAACCAACAGAGAGGTTGAGCATTCCTTTTACAAAGCCAATCGCGAAGCCATGCCTGAAGACATCGGCAACTCCATTCCCTGGATAAAGCAAATTATTGCTGCGATGAAGATTCCAGTGATTGAAGTACCGGGCTATGAAGCGGATGATATCATCGGCACGCTGGCAAAACAAAAAGCGCGTGAAGGTCATTTGGTGTATATGGTTACGCCTGATAAAGACTACGGACAATTGGTGGAAGAAAACATCAAAATATACAAACCCGGCAGGCAAGGCAGCGATGTAGAAATTCTTGGGGTGAAAGAAATTTTAGAGAAATGGGAAATTGAGCGACCCGAGCAAGTGATAGACATACTTGGCTTATGGGGCGATAGCGTGGACAATATTCCCGGCATTCCGAGTGTGGGCGAAAAGACCGCCAAGAAGTTGATTAAAGAATATGGCAGCATGGAAAATATTATTGCCAATGCCGATAACATTAAAGGTAAATTGGGCGAAAACATTAAAGCGCATGCCGTGCAAGGAAGAATTTCAAAACACCTTGCTACCATCATTTTAGATGTGCCAGTGGATGTTACCGATGAAGATTTGCACTTAGATGAACCCGACCGCGAAACCCTCACTGCGCTTTTTGCCGAACTCGAATTTCGCACCCTCGGCAGAAAATATTTAGGCGAAGGCTACACCGTAAATCAAAATACCGCCCCCTCTCCGCTCACCTCCAAACCCTCTCCTCATTCCGCCCAAGGCGATTTATTTGCTTCGGCAGTAGAAATTGAGCAACACACCGAGCCAATTGATAAAGGAAAAAATGTGCGCAACACCGCGCATGATTACATCATTGCAACAGACGATGTTTCATTGCAACCAGAAGGAAGGAAAGTTGTTGCCATTAATGAATTGTTGCAGCAATTAGAAGCAGCCGATGAGTTTTGCTTTGATACCGAAACTTCTTCGCTCGATTATTTCGAATTAGAAATTGTGGGATTGTCATTCAGCACCAAAGCAAGCGAAGCATTTTATGTTCCCTGCCCAAAAAATAAGGATGAAACCAAGTTATTAGTAGCACAATTCAAAGCCATTTTAGAGCATCCGCAGAAATTAAAAATTGGGCAAAACGTAAAGTTCGATATGCACGTGTTGCGCAAATATGGTATTGATGTTTCGCTACCCATTTACGACACCATGTTGGCGCATTATTTGGTAGAACCAGATATGAAACACGGCATGGATTACCTCAGTGAAACTTACCTTGGCTATACCACCGTGCACATAGATGAACTAATTGGTAAAAAGGGAAAAAACCAAGGCAGCATGCGCGATGTGGCTTTAGATACCATTGCCGAATACGCTGCTGAAGATGCCGACATCACACTGCAACTCAAGCACATTTTTGCACCCATGGTGCAGCAACGCGAAGTAGAAAATGTGTTGAACGATATTGAACATCCGCTTGTGCCTGTGCTTGCAGATATGGAACATGAAGGCGTGAAAATAGACAGTAAGTTTCTTAATGATTATAGCAAGGAACTAGAAACCGATTTACTTGCATTGCGCACCCAAATTTTTGAACATGCGGGGCGCGAATTCAATATTGATTCGCCCAAGCAGTTAGGTGATATTTTATACAATGAAATGAAGTTGCCTTTTGAAGGGAAAAAAACTTCTACCGGGCAGCTTTCTACCAACGAAGATGCGCTGCAAGGTTTGGTGCAACATCACGCTATTGCAAACTTGTTGCTCGACTTTCGCGAGTTGGGCAAACTGAAAAGCACTTATGTGGATTCGTTGCCGCTGTTGGTGCATCCCAAAACGGGCAGAGTGCACACCACCTTCAACCAAACCATTGCCGCCACCGGCAGGTTAAGTTCTGTGGGTCCCAACTTGCAAAACATACCTATTCGCACCGAGCGCGGGCAAAAAGTGCGCAAGGCTTTTATTGCGCGCGATGAAAATCACATCTTGCTAAGTGCCGATTACTCGCAAATTGAATTGCGACTAGTGGCTGAAATCAGCAAAGATGAAGCCATGCTCGAAGCCTTTGACAATGGCATGGACATTCACACCGCAACAGCAGCAAAAGTCTATGGATTGCCCACAACAGAAGTGAGCAAAGCGCAGCGCAGCAATGCCAAAATGGTGAACTTCGGTATCATTTATGCAATCTCGGCTTATGGGCTTAGCCAGCGATTAGGCATTGCGCGCAAAGAAGCTGCCGAGCTGATTGATAACTATTTCAAACAATTTCCGGGTATCAAAAATTATATGGAAGACACCCTGCGTTTTGCCCGCGAACATGGCTATGTGCAAACCATCAAAGGTAGAAAGCGTTTCTTAAAAGACATCAACAGCCGTAACTTTACCGTGCGTGGTTTTGCTGAACGCGAAGCCATTAACGCACCCGTGCAGGGCAGCGCGGCAGACATGATAAAGATTGCCATGATAAACATTCAGCGCGAGTTCAAACAACGCAAGCTGCAAAGCAAAATGACCTTGCAGGTACACGATGAATTGGTGTTTGATGCGCTGCGCAGCGAAGTAGAAATCATCAAACCTATCATTCAAGAACAAATGACCTACGCTATCAAAACACGTGTGCCAATTGTAGTAGAAATGGGAACGGGTGAGAATTGGCTGGAGGCGCATTGATAGATGTAAGCTATTAGATTTAGCAATATTCGCTTTAATAGAAACATAGAAATGGAAACAATAAGATATATAACCAACTCAAAGGGAAAGCACAGTGGCTTGGTAATTGATTTTGATGTGGCAAAAAAAGTATTAAAAAAGAAGGAAGACATCATTGCTCTCATTGAAGACATAGAGGATATTGTAGCTGTGGAACTTAGCAAAAATGAAAAGTCTCTTTCTTATGAAGAAGCCAGAAAACAAATTTTAGAAAAAGGAAAGTGAATCCTATCGAATTGTAATTAAGGAAAAAGCCGATAAACAACTTTCCAAATTGTACAAGAAGTTTGCTGTAAAAATTGATGAGTTGATACAGTTGCTCGCCCACAATCCTCGCCCAATTGGATGTAAAAATTACAATGCTATGATAGCGTTTGCCGTATTCGATACACTGATTATCGTGTTGTTTACACTGTAAAAGATGATATACTTATTGTTGTAATAATCCAAATAGGAAACAGAAAGGATATTTACAATAAGCTATAAAAGCCAAGAACACAATAAAAAAAGCCGGCATCAAGCCGGCTTTAGTATTAGTTTTCGATAAGTTATTTAACGCTGTAAAACAAGTTGTCGGGTAAATGTTTCGCCTGCCACAAGCACACGAACATTATACATGCCTGCGGCAAAAGCGCTCAAATCAATCTGAATGTTTTCGATAGAAACATCGCTTCTGCGCACTTCCGTTAACAAACGTCCGCTTACATCATAAACTGCTACCACCACATCCATTGCTTTGCTAAGTTCCACAACAATGTTAGCCACGCTCGAAGTCGGGTTTGGATACATGTTGATTTTACGAATGCCGCTTTCAATGGCACCAACACCGCTGATAAAGTCAATGGTATCAGCCAATGCAAAAGTGCAGCCGTTTGCATCGGTGATGGTAAGTGCGTATGCACCCGCTGCGGCATTGATATCCTGAGAGCCTGCATTGTTTGTCCACAAATAAGTGTAGCCCGGTGTGCCTCCGCTAACCGTAACATCAATGCTTCCGTTGGTGCCACCCACCTGATTTGTAGCAACCGAAGTTGCAGTGATGAGGCTTGGTTCTTTTACAGTATCAGAAACCACAGTTGTGCAAGCATTAGCATCAGTAACCGTTGCGGTATAAACTCCAGCACTTAACCCGGTTTGATTAAACCCAGTGCTGTCGTTATTCCACGCATAGGTATAGCTTGGTGTTCCTCCTGTTGCATTTACTGCTATAGTGCCATTTGCATTGCCTGCACACAATATATCATTGGTAAATATGGTAGCCGCAACCGCAGTAGCAGGTTGAGCAACACCTATGGGCTGGCTTATAACTTCACAACCCGCTGCATTTCGGATGGTATCAGTATAAGTATTTGCTAATACAGCAGTTAAGTCTTCAGTAGTTGACCCATTGCTCCATGAGTGCAAGAAAGGAGCTATGCCACCCGAAACTGAAATATTGATAGCACCACTAGCTTCGCCAAAACACTTAGCATCAGTAACAGTAAACGAATCAACTACAGGGTAATCGCTTACATTAACTGTAACATACTTAAGTGGACTTGGGCAAACTCCGCTGCCTACTGTTACATTCCAGTTATAAAACCAATAGTAGGTAGTTGTTCCTGTAGCGCTTGGGGTTCCGGTAGATGAAGCAGTTAATACCACCTCATTGTTTGGTGTTGCAAAAGGAAAGCCAGTTACACTTCCAGAAGCTCTGCCAAGTGTTGTGATTCCTGTCCATGCCAAAGGAACCAATCTATAATTCGCTCCTGCTGGAATTTGCAACCCAACCGGAACAGTAACTGCAGATCTAGGAGTTCCACCATCACTTATGGCTTGAGGGGCTGAAGTAAATAGAACTGCTTCTGTAGCATCATCCAAAACACCAAAAGTAATTGTACCAGTACCTGTTGGATACATAACAACACTATTTAGGTTAAAATCAGTGTTAGCTGAAAATCTTATACCCCAATCGGTAGTAGTTGTGGTTAGAAAATCTGAAGTAGGTGCCACAGTGTAGCCAACATTATAGTTTGAAGATGCAGCATCAATAGTTTGATAGCGATACGTTGTGGTGATGGCAGGTGCTACATTCAGCACATTACCAGTTGAAAGTAAAGTATCACCTGATGCATCATACCATTCTACTTCTAAAAACGTTGGTATCACCAAATCAATATTATCACCAATGCAAATAGCAGTATCGTTAATTTGAGGAGCAAAAAGAATAGTATCTAGCACAACAACTCTTACTAGTGTATCGTTATCTGCACGCTCATCATTAGATAAAGAAGTAAATGCTTTAATCGTAAAGGTGCCACCTGCTGCACTATTGAAATAACCAACTGTTACAGTTGTTTTTTCACCTGCAAAAAGCGTGTCGCTTAGGGTAGTTGTAAGCGTTGTATTGAAAGGTCCAGTAACTAGTGCATTTACCTGCAAACTAACAGCAGGCAACAAACCATTATTTGAAACCATAATCTTCACTTCACTCGAATCGCTCCCACAACCTGTTGCGGGAGAAATAAACAATTCCGCTTTTGCATCTGCAAGCGCAGGTGTACCAATGTAAATATTATCTAAGTGGAAATCATAATCCTCTGGGTCGTCCACAGGACCATCAGTTGCCTTGAAAGCAAAAATAGTAGGCTGACCTGCGTATGCAGTCAATGGAACAAAGAATCTTGTAAGCATGGATGATGGAGCATTGCTGCTATTAATAGTAAATGCAGGCTGCCATGTAGCACCACAATCAGTAGAAACCATTAGTTGAACTGCATCATCACTGCCCATTGTTGCATTACCTAATGTTGAATTTTTATTGGTTACTGCTGCATCAAACACAACGTAATCTGTTACCGTTGGAACAAACTTAGGTCCAACAACCCATTCGTTTTTCAAAGCAGATAATAGATTAACTCTTGCAGTGATATTACCAGTGCCTCCTACTCCTGTTTGGCTCAACCATGAACTTGTAGTGCCATTTGGCGCATTAACTCCTGCTCCCTCTCTCCATCTTGCAAAAGGAGTAGAAAGGTTTGCTCCGGTAAATCCGGTAAAGCTCACGCTATCAGGAATTGAAGCGACAGGTGTCTGAATTCTTGTAACTTTAAGTGTATCGTTACTTGCCAAATCATCACCATTGCCTTTTACAACTGCTGTAAAGTTGTAAATACCTACAGTGGTCATATCAATATTACCCAATTGGATAGTAAGCGTTGAAGCAGTATTCAAAACACCTGTGTGTAAAGTAGTATCAAATGATTGTGTCACAGCTCCTGTAACAGTAACTGTTATTACTGCCGAATCAACCGCAAAATCAAAAGGCTGAGAACCGGAGTTTACAATTCTTACCTCAACAGGTTGATTTGCAGAGAAACAAGCTAAAGCCGGAGGAGAAGTTACTGCCTGCATAGATAGCTCCTTAGCTGCCGGTGTTTTGATAAAGATATTATCTAAATGAAAGTCGTAATCCTCAGAGTCATCAATAATTCCGTCTGAAGCTTTAAACGCAAGGTAAATCTGCTGACCTGCATAAGCACTCAAAGGCAACGAGAAGTTGGTGAGTGTAACAGGAAGATTGTAAGAAGCCTCAATGCCGAATATTGGTTGCCAGCTAGAGCCGCAATCTAAAGAAATCATCACACTAACAGTATCGTCACTACCCATTACATCTGCCACTGTGCTGCTATTAGAGTTTGTAACTGCCACATCAAAAGAAAGTACATCAATTGCGCTTGGTATAAATTTAGGTCCTACAATCCATTCACTGTGTGTGGTGTTAAACAAGTTTACTCTTGCTGTAATGTTGCCTGTTCCACCTACTCCGGCTTGATCATCCCAGTCACTTGTAGTTCCACCTGGCAATACTGTTCCAGAGGCTTCTCTCCAGTTAGGGAAAAAGGTTGCAAGATTTGCTCCGGTAAATCCGGTGAAGTTTACCGAGTCAGGAATTGGCGTAGCTAAAGGATTGAATAAAGTTATAGAAGTGGTATCACTTGCAGCCAATTGGTCGCCATTGCTTTTAGCAATAAGTGTGATTGTATGTGTTCCTAATGCAGAAATATCCAATCCACTGAAAATGTCTAAAGTCAACAAACTATCCGCAGCAAGTGTTCCTGTTTTTATCACTGTATCAACAGTAGAACTACCTGCACCAGAAGAAACAACGGTAAGCACCAAAGAATCAAGTGCAAAATCCCATCCGTTCAAACCAGAGTTTCTTACGGTTACTCTTACTACTTCATTAGCTTTAAAGCAACCCAAAATAGAAGGTATAGATACCGCAAAAGCTGATAAGTCTTTATTAGAAGGTTCAAACTCAAATGCTCCTGCATCAGGAATAATGGCTCTTATTGCACCTATAATATCAGTAGCAACACCAAGTGTGTCGTTACCGGTGTTATTCACAGCAGGATTTGTTGGAATCAACACACCTGCTGAAATATTCGCGAAATTTGGATTAGCCTCAACAGAATTCTGGTCATAAGCATTCAAATTAGATGCTTGCCAAAGGGCGAGCGTTTGATAGCTTGTGGCATTATAATAGAAAATTTCCTTTGTGGTTGCCGATGGTGCAGCATTGTAAAACACATTATAATTAGATGTAAAAGTTGTTGCTGCTGTATTTACTCTTACGCAAGACTTGATTCCTGTTCCACCCCTGCTTACATAGAAGATATTGTTTTGAATAACAATACCTGTAGCCGAAGCGGTTTGATAAAAGGCATACGTAGTGCCGCTTGTACTGGCGGCATTATCCAATACAACAGTATTATGATAATAATTATAATAGTCTCCGCCCGTATTATAGATTCCATATTGAGTTGCGGTTGCACTGTTGATATTGTAAACAATATTATTACTCACGGTATTTATTGTAGAATCTGTTCCACTGCCCGAAGTATAAATGCCGTACGTAAAACCCGTTGATATTACGTTTCCATTATGAGAATCGTGTATTTTGTTTCCATTAACCACACAACTTGACGCAGAGCCAGAAAGGTAAATACCATAGAAAGCAGTACTATAGACTTTTGCATTGGCTCTACTTACGTCATTATTTAAAAACTGAGTATTTACAACATGGTCAGTTAATATACCATAGATAAAGAAGTCTTCAACTATGTTGTTGGCAATAGTATTGTTAGGGCTTTGCACTGTTGCAGACTGACCATTTAAAATAATACCTGCGTAAGCACCTTTAGTTATATTACCAATAACAGCACAGTTGCTCATGCTATTGCCATTGGCAGTAACATCCACTTGCGATGCAGACGCAACGATACAGCCGCTAGCTGTAGAAGATGTGGTTACAGCTTTAAAATCAAATATGTTATTGAGAATAGAATCATATTCAGCACGATTAGTCATAAACACACCAATACCTCTAGTACTGCTCAGATTCCTAAAATTCAAATTCTTAATAGTTACATAGTCAGTACCATCCAAACGTATAATGTAATTATCAGTTACAACAGGAGTAAACGCTATAGTCTCGCCATTACCATTAAAAGTAATTCTCTTAGAAGTGCTTGCACCCAAAATTTCTCCTAATGAAAACTGCTCAGTATATGGACCTGTACCAGCAACCACATCAAAATTTACTGCTGAAGTGATACCACAACTTAAAGCAGATGCAGCATCTGCAAAGGAGTTATAGTTGCTTCCCGAGGTAGCTAATGTTTTGTTGATAGTGTAGTTACCTGCAAGACCCACGCAAGCATTTACCGTTAACATTACCGTATCATTTCCAGTCACTGCATCCGGTGCGCTGTTAGGGTTTGATGTCCATACAATAATTGTATTAGCTCCTGCAAACAATGTAATGGTATCTAACGCAAGCACACCCGAATTTCCTGCCGAAGCGATAGTGTCTGAATACACAAAAGGAATGCGGAGCACACCATTAACACTATAATTGACTGTTACATTTGTAATAGCCGTTGTGCCGAAGTTTCCAATGGTAACTTTAAGACTATCTACACCAATCAAGGCATTTCCGCTCGGATTGTTAATTGCCGAAATTCCAGCATCAGTAGGCACTGGTGTAAACTCAAATGCACCTAGGTCGGGTAACACTCCGCGCATAGCACCTGTAAAGTCATTAGCAATTCCCAAAGTATCATTACCAATATTATTCAATGAAGGATTTATGGGTAATAGGTTACCTGTTGATGCATCAGTAAACTGCGGGTCAATCTGTATTGAATTTTGATCAAAAGTATTTGCGTTTGATGCCTGCCACAATGCCAGTGTTTTATATGCGATAGCATTATAAAAGTAAACATCATTAATAGTTCCTGTTGTAGAACCCATGTAGAATACATTATGATTGGAAGTTGCAGTAGTGGCGGCAGTTGCAAAGTTTACGCATCTCTTAGTGCCAGTACCTCCTCTGTTTATGTAAAAGATATTATTCTGTAGTTGAATACCAAAGGCAGAAGTCAACTGATAGAAACCATAAGTTAATCCTGCTGTGCTTGCTGCATCATCTAAAACAATTGTGTTGTGATAGTATCTGTAGTTATTAGCACTGCTATTATAAATACCAAACTGAGATGATGTATTACTCTGAAATTTGTAAATTATATTATTGGAAACAGTTGCTGGCTCTGTTGAAGATGCGTCATCTATACTGTAAATCCCATAAATAGCAGAAGTGTTGCCCAAGTTGCCTGTTGTGGGGTCGTGAACACTGTTGGCATCCACTAAAACATTATCACCTAAACCACCAATGTAAATACCATAAAACGTTGTAAAGGCATTAGGATTTTGCCTGCTCACATCATTGCCCTTAACTAAGGTTCCTTTAGTGTTATCACAATAAATACCATAAATGTAAAAATCAGTTACGTTATTATTAGCAATCACATTACCTAAAGAAGGATTTGCTGCACTTAAACCATTAATGTAAATACCTGTATAGCCCGCAATGGTTGTATTGCCAATAATGGCACAGTTACTCAGTGCATTTCCATCTGTAGTTACGTTTGTTTGCAAACCCGAAGCAACAATACAACCCGAAACAGTTCCTGTGGCTGTAACGGCTCTCAAGTCAATAGTGTTATTTAAGATAGAATCATACGTTGCCAAATTGGTCATAAAAATTCCCATCCCGGTGGTAGCACTTAGATTTTTTATGTAGAAGTTTTTTATTGTAATGTAGTCTGCGCTGTCTAATCTGATAATGTAATTGTCAGTTGCCACAGGCGTAAACTGTAAAGTATCTCCATTTCCGTTGAAAGTAATTCTGTTCACAGCACTTGTGCCGCCAACTTCCCCTAATGAAAACTGCTCCGTATATGGTCCAGTGCCTGCCACTACATTAAATGTTACAGGACCCGAAATGCCACAATCAAGTGCAATAACTGCATCAGCAAATGAGTTAAAGTTACTTGATGCTGTAGGTAAGGTTTTGTTGATGGTATAAACTCCGATTAACTGGTTGTTATCATTCACCACCTTCACCACAGTGCTAGTATCACTTGCTCCGCAGGTAACAATACTTCTGAAATAAGTAGTTACTGTTTGAAAAGTATCAAAACTGGCAGAGGTTTTTCCCGCAATATCAAACCAGCTAATGCTGTCGACAGATGATTGCCATAGGTACGTTTGACCAGCTCCTGCGCTATTCCCTGAAAGGCTAAGGTTGAAAGATTTAAATGCACAAAGGAGAGAGTCGGTAGAAACTGCATTTCCAGCAGTTGGAGGATTAATACATGGTGCTCCAAATGCTAAATCAAAACCAATATCTTGCCATGATGTAGTTGCTGTACCTGTATTAGCAGTGGTGGTTGAAGAGTAAACTTTTCTTCCTGACTGAGATGTTGAATAAGTTCCCCAGTTAGAAACCGTAGAGGTTTCAAACTTTACTTCCAAAATCAAAGTCTGGGTTGGGTCATAAGTAAAAGGTGTTGTTAGCGGCACCTCAAACCAATTTCCTGTAGTGCCTGCTGGTATCACATAAGAAGTTGTAAGTGGTATTACATTTGTAAGTCCTGTAGAAAAGAAAGTAGTAGTGGTAGGAGAAAAAACACTTTGTGAAGTTTGCCCAAGATTGACCTCAAAATCCCCTAGTGTTTGAATTAATGTATTTCCAGTGCTTCCGTACTTAAAATACAACTTTGTAATTTGCTGACCCGCTACAGGGGCAGGCGAAATATCTGAGGGCAAGTAAATACACTGCGTTTTTCTGGCAGATGTATTTCCTAACAAAAAAGTACTGTTTGATGTTCCGCCCCCCTTGGAATAAGTAGGTGTTTGAGCATTTACAACATTAGCAAAACAAGAACCAGCAATAACTAACAGTAGTAGAAAC
>CAZKHZ010000021.1:0-26348 GCA_964552715.1 uncultured Chitinophagaceae bacterium
GTAGAAGCGCGGTGCATTTAATTCAATATTTGGATTTGAGGTTTTGGTTGGTAGAAATGCTGAAAGCATTATTCTTAGTTCGACTTAGGCGCAGCCTAAGCTAAGAGGGGCTAGCTACTAGGAGCGTGTATTTCTTGTGTAAATTTTTATGTATGCAATTACATCAACCATTTGCATTTCTCCCGCACTTTCCTTTTAATTTGAAGTATGTCATTCTTATTTACCAGCAACAACACACTTAGTGAAATTGTATCAATCATTGAAGAAATGCCTAATAAGGTACAAGAAAGCCTTTTGCACCAGTTGAAGATGAAAAAGGCTATTGCCATGGCAAAAAAAATTGATGCCATCAAAAAGCCTAAGCTTGTAATTAGCGACAATGAAATAGCTGAAATGGTTCACAATTTCAGAGGCGGCAATAAATGAATAGGTATGTATTAGACACTTCGTGCTGGGTGTCTGTTTTTCATCGCAATAGACTCGAAAAATTGTAACCGCCATCGCACTTCAACACTTTCATATCATATCGTGTAGCGAACAAATAAAAGAATTCAGCGATATACATGCTAAGCACGAGCGAATCAAAAAGATGTTGCCAGGCAAAACAGCAATTTATGTATCGGCAATCGAAGCAACCTGCTATTTATAGGAGTCGCAAAAACGCTACGCTCTTTCGGTAGATTACAAAGACAACTTTTTGGTTGATTTGGCACATCAATCAAAGGCAGCATTGGTAAGCAACGACAAGCATCTTGACATACTCAAAAAATTGAAACGCCCCAATATTCAACTCATTACGCTACAGGATTTTTACCGCCTGTTAAATCTGTAATTTGCATTTTTCCCTCGCTTTCCCTTTGTTTTTTACTCTTGAATAATAGCTAAAACTAAATGTAAGCAAGCTTGCGGTGATTATGCAATCGCTGAACTCAAAAAAATAGAGCTGAGATATTAAAAGACGCCTCAGTTTGGTAATAATGGCTTAACCAAATTCGTGTAGTATTACAGCCTATTTTCTGCGTGGTATGTCGAGACTTTTTTCGCTAATTATCTTCTTTCTCTTTTGTTGGGGCTTGTGTGCGCAACACAATATCATTCCGCAGCCCTTGAGGTTTGAAGGTAACAATGAGGTTTTTTTATTGGATGAAACCGTTGGCTTTAAATCTTCGCTAAACAATAGCGAAAGCAATAGTTTTTTGAAACGCCATTTGGGGACTATAACGGGCTATTCTTTTCGCAACGAAACGAGCAATAGAAATATAAGGTTGGTGCTTTTGCCGCAAGATACTTTGCGCAGTAATGAGGCATATTTCCTGTCGGTAAAGAAGGACAGTATTGTGATTAGAGCTTTATCGGAAAAAGGTTTTGCTTATGGTATTCAATCGCTGTTGATTTTATACGATAAAAGCAAAAATGCCTTTTCGGGATGCGAAATTTTTGACGAGCCACAATATGCCTATCGCGCGATGCACTTGGATGTGTGCCGCCATTTTTTTGGTAAAGAAGTGGTGAAGCAATACATCGGTTTGCTGGCTGCGCTGAAGATGAACACACTGCACTTGCACCTTACTGACGACCAAGGTTGGCGCATAGAAATAAAGAAATATCCAAAGCTTACAGAAGTTGGCGCGTGGCGAACAGAAAAAGATGGCAGCCGCTATGGTGGCTTTTTTTCGCAACAAGATTTGAAAGAGTTGGTTGCTTTTGCTGCGCAAAGGCAGGTGAATATTATTCCCGAAATTGAAATTCCCGGGCATTCGTCTGCGGCTGTTGCGGCATATCCTTTTTTGAGTTGTCACGGTAGGCAAATTGTTGTGCCAAACACTTGGGGCATCAAGCAGGATATTTATTGCCCGACTGATTCTACTATTCAATTTTTGAAGGATGTGCTAGATGAAGTGTGTGAAATTTTTCCTTCGCCATACATACACATTGGTGGCGATGAAGCACCTAAAGCACAATGGAGAAAAAGTGGTTTTGTGCAAAATTTAAAACGTGAAAAAGGCTTGAAAAATTTTGAATCCGTTCAGCATTATTTCATGAATGAAATTGAAAAGCATCTGGCAGCAAAAGGCAGGCGTGCCATTGCTTGGGGTGAAGTGATTAAGGGCGGTGTAAGCAAAGATATGATTGTGATGAGTTGGTTGAGCAAAGCTGCGGGCAATGCGGCAATCAAAAAGGGCAATGCGGCAATTATGGCTCCGCGTTTCTTTTGCTACTTCGATTATCCACAAAGCAACAAAGATAAAATGCACGCCATTTGGATGACGCAACTTCCTTTGAAAAAAGTTTACAGCTTTAGCCCCGCAGGGCGAAATTTTTTGCCGGAAAACAAACCGCTTCTTCTTGGTGGCGAAGCCACCGTTTGGACAGAATTTATCACCAACGAAAAGCAATTGTTACATCAAGTTATGCCACGCCTTGCTGCTATGAGCGAAGCACTATGGAGTAAGGAAAAAAACTACGAGGATTTTTTGAGCAGGATAGACAGCTTGAAGTAGGAGATATTTTGATGAATTAATGAAGAAGCCTAATTCTATATGCGCTTAATCTCTGCGCCTAAAGCATTTAACCTTCCATCAATATTTTGATAGCCTCTATCAATTTGGTCAATGTTGTGAATGGTTGATTTTCCTTCGGCACTCATGGCTGCAATCAACAACGATACGCCAGCGCGAATGTCGGGAGAGGTCATGGTGATGCCGCGCAATTTGTATTCGCGGTTGATGCCTATAACTGATGCGCGGTGTGGGTCGCAAAGAATGATTTGTGCCCCCATGTCAATCAGTTTATCTACAAAGAATAAGCGGCTTTCAAACATTTTTTGATGGATTAATACACTTCCCTTTGCCTGAGAAGAAACCACTAAAACAATTGAAAGTAAATCGGGTGTAAATAGGGGCCAAGGACCATCGGCAACGGTAAGCACAGAACCATCAATAAAGCGTTGAATTTCGTATCGCTCTTGTGCAGGAATGTAAATATCATCTCCCTGAATTTCCATTTGAATGCCTAGCTTTTGAAATACTGGAAGAATATTTCCGAGCATATCAATGCGGCAATTTTTGATGGTCAATTCACTTTGTGTCATGGCTGCCATGCCTATGAAAGAACCAATCTCAATCATATCTGGCAACATAGTATGTGTGGTTCCGTTCATCTGCTCTACACCTTCGATGTACAAAAGGTTTGAACCCACCCCTGAGATTTTTGCGCCCATGCGATTTAACATTGAGCATAACTGTTGCAAATAAGGCTCACAGGCTGCGTTGAAGATGGTTGTTTTTCCTTTTGCCATCACTGCCGTCATCACAATATTTGCTGTGCCTGTTACCGATGGTTCGTCCAATAAAATATAGGTGCCATATAGGTTCTCAGCCTCTACGCTATAGAAACTTTCGTTGTTGTCGTAATTGAATTTTGCGCCTAATTTTTCAAAGCCCAAAAAATGCGTGTCTAATCTTCTTCTGCCTATTTTATCGCCTCCTGGCTTTGGCATGTATGCTTTTTTAAAACGCGTTAGCAACGGTCCCATAATCATGATAGAGCCACGCAACGATGCGCCTTTCTTTTTGTAGGTTTCTGACTTTAAAAAATCTAGGTTTACGTTATCGGCTTTGAATGTGTAGGTGTCTTCAGAAACCTTATTTACCTTGACGCCAAGGTCTTTGAGAATATCAATCAAAGCCAACACATCGCGAATGGCAGGAATGTTGCTGATGGTAACTTCTTCGGCTGTGAGCAACACCGCGCAAAGTATTTGCAAGGCTTCGTTTTTCGCTCCTTGGGGTGTGATGGCACCTTTCAGTTTTTTCCCTCCTGTTACTTCAAATGTGTTTGGCATTTTTTTTATTTCATGCTAAAAAAGTGAATGCTTTCGGTAAATGTTTTGTTTTGTTTAAACAGGCTTTTGTTTGTGTATAATCAGGTGAACTTTTATTTGGCTTTTCTTACTTAGAATTTTGTTTCTTTCTTCACTTCATGCTTTTGCGTTTCTTTCAATACTTACACAAGCACAAAATTCTTTCTGGACTTTTAGTGCTTGCTTATTCGCTTGCCATCATTTTTTTGCACGACACTTTTGTTAAGGTTTCGGTGGTGGTGATGAATAACTATTCTCTACCAGTTTACAATGTTTGGGTGCGCAATGTTTTTGGTGGATTGGGTTTTTTGCTTTTTACAATTCTGCTTGTCAAAAGTTTTAGAAATCAACAAAAGTTTTTGCTGCTCTTCTATTTGCTTTCTATTTCTATTTTGATGGGCGTTCACGCTTCTTTTTTATTTGAAATGAATATCGAAATCATTCATGCAATTGAGTATGCGCTACTTGCTTTACTGATGTATTCATTAACAGGTAAATATGGTGCGGCTATTATTTTTTGTATTCCAGTGATGCTGATAGATGAGTGGCGACAATACCTAGTGTTATATCCCGGCTACACGCAATATTTTGAGTTTAATGATATTGTGATGGATATTCTGGGATGTGGATTTGCAATGCTTGCCTTGAAAATTTTTATGATTGAATTTAGGGATAAACCTACTGAGCTTTTTTATACGCGAGCAGAGTTTATCTTCCTCGTACTTTTGGTTTTTTCCTTTTTCATATTGCTAAAAACTTGTGTGTTTTCTACGCACATAAAATACGCATGCACCAACACTCTTATCCCTTTAAGTTTATTAGAAAATCCTGATTCGTTTTGGCAAGTACACAGTTTTACAAAAGCAAAGTATCATGTGCTTTCACCAGTAAACGGCATGATTGCAATAACTGCTCTATGCTTGTTTTTTATGGGTTTAGATGGCTATTCTTCTTCGGCTAAAACATCGCCATCTAAAATGGTTTGACCTACTTCTACTTTTGGCTTAATTCCTGAAGGTAGAATAAGCGTAACCTGACTGCCGAGCTTTATTAAACCGATTAAATCGCCTTTCTTTTTTTCTTCTCCTGTTTCAACAAAATCAACAATTCTTCTTGCCAACAATCCAGCAATTTGAATCACTTTATACTTTTTGCCTGATTGCGTTTCAAACAACATTTCGTTGTGTTCGTTTTCAAACCTTATTCCAAAAGGATTATCGTTGGCAACAGCGTTATTAAATTTTCCTTCCACATACCTTGACATAACTACTTTTCCTGTTTGTGGGGCACGCTGGTAGTGTACATTGGTTACATTCATCACAATTGATATCATTATACCAGCAGTGTCCACATCTTTTGTCCATACGTCAATAATGCCATATTTTCCTTTCAGCACTTTTATGATTGAATCATTCCAAGGTGTTATGCTTGCTACCAATCCATTTGCTGGACTAACGTAAACTTTTTCGTTTTTATTAATTTCTCTTTGTGGGCAACGCAAAAACCAAAATCTATAATAGGCTGCAAGTAAAACTGCAATGACAGATAATGTTACCAGTGTATATTTTAAAACTTTCATTATTCTTTTATCTATTTTAAAAAACTAAATTTTATTATCTGATGATGTAAACACCTTTTGAATCTACACTCACTTCGGGAAGTTTTTTATTCTTTTCAAAATAAGTGTATGCTGGTTGAATTAAACGCCAAAAATTATTTAAAAATATAAAAGATGTTTGGGTATATTTTTTAATGTTCTGTTCAGTCATTTTAAATGGAAAAATGTGAACTGGTATTGTTTTTTGTCCCGCTGCTTTTGCCAGCATTGCCACAATATAAATTTCTTCTATTGGTGAATTTTCCATTGCCAGACATCCTACGCTCACACACATTCCATGTATGTAAATATCTCCTCCCCTTGGTGCTTTGTTTACTATTTCATCGCGCTTGTTTGGGTAGTTTAATCCCAACGAAAGATGATAGTTGCTTACAGGATTAAACACTTTAATTTCGTAAAAACCTTCAGGCACTTGTTGGTCTCCTTGCTTCTTTTTTGGTCCCAAAATTCCTGATGTGTAACAAATTGGGAAAGTATCATACAACACATATTTTTCTCCGTTCCATTTCCAAATTTCTAACAACTTTTCCTCCTTAAAAGCTCTGAGATAAACTTCACTGAATTTATCTAATCCTGTTTTTTCGCATTGTTTTTCTATTCGCTGATAGTTCTTTTCCATTGCGGCATCTACCCTGCTGAAGGCTATCTGCCTTTCGAGAAAGTTGGTGTCTTTCACCATCATGGAGTTTGCAAAAATCATCATTAAAAAAAGCGACATGAAACTAAACCTATTTTTTATTTTTTGAGGAGTGCAAACATATCCGTTGGTTTAAATCAATGGCAGTTTTTATGAAACTGAATTTGTTCACAGTGCTAATATGTATTAATAAGTATTTATTTATAATTAAAGAAAGCTATACATTATTAAGGCTGTGGATTACTTAGTAAGTTTATGAAGCAGACTATTGACATTTCAGTTATTCCAACACTATCAACACTTAATCAACATCAAAAAGAACGAATTTGTTATGGTTCCTCACATAATCCTCAATGTGTGAATAGTAGATTAACATCCAAATGGTGAAAAAAAGTAGTACACATTGTTTGTTTGTTGTTGTGGATTAATGACAAGTTATACTTTTTTCAAAATACAATATTGGTAGATGTATATAGTGACCATTTTCACAAATATATTTTCAATCAAGTAATACACCCTTATCCACATCTTATTCTACACTCTGTGAACATGGTTTTAGTCTATTTTAGTTTGTCATTTTCCTTATGGCGGTTACTATCTCGCTTTGTTTTCTTCACCATGTTCTTATTAAAGGCATCCGTTAAGTTCACTCCCGTTTGGTTGGCAAGGCAGATAAGAACCCACAGCACATCAGCCATTTCATCAGCTAATTCAACATTCTTATCGCTTTCTTTAAAAGACTGTTCTCCATACTTTCGCGCCATGATGCGTGCTACCTCCCCAACTTCTTCCATTAATATAGCTGTATTGGTAAGCTCATTAAAGTAACGCACACCAACTGTTTTTATCCAATTATCTACTTCTAATTGTGCTTGTTCTATTGTCATTTTTTTAAATTAAAAAGGTTGTTTAATAAAGAAGGGTCGGGGGACGAAGGGCGAGGGACGGCAGCTACCTTTGTCCTTCGTCCCCCGACCTTCGTCCCAAATATCTTGCAAATTCAACTATTTATTTACTTTCAACCCGCATAAACAAACATTCTTAGAACGCATGGATATTAAAACTGAACAGAAAGAAGGTGTGCTCGTGTTTTTCCTAAATGGAAATTTATTGGGCGAACACGCAAATGCACCCGTGATGGAAAAACTAAAAGCAAGCATAGATGAGGGAAACAAGAAAGTTTTGTTCAACCTCGGTGAGTTGAAGTTTATTAACTCTACTGGTTTAGGTATGTTGCTTACAGCACTTTCAAAAACAAGAACTGCAGGAGGTGAAATGACACTTACTAATGTTCCCGACCAAATGAACAAATTATTGGTAATGACCAAGTTGAAAGACGTATTCAATGTTCACGAAAGTGAAGAAGCAGGAATTGCCTTTCTTCAAAACGCATAAAAATTATATTCGCAACTTTTTCAGCGCAGTAATCTTGTATTGCTGCGCTGTTTTCTTTTTCAAATAACAGCATTTTCAATGTACGCAGACATATTACTCGGGCTTCAATGGGGCGATGAAGGCAAAGGAAAGATAGTTGACTATTTAGCCGATAAATATCAAATAATAGCTCGCTTTCAGGGCGGACCAAACGCAGGACATACCTTAGTAATAGATGGCGTAAAGACGGTGTTGCACACGGTGCCGAGTGGAATTTTAAAACCAAACGTTATAAATGTAATAGGCAATGGCGTGGTAATTGACCCCACAACATTATTGAAAGAAATAGACCAACTGCAAGCAAAAGGCATTGAGGTTTTAAAACGATTGTTGGTATCAAAAAAGGCGCATTTGATTTTGCCAACCCACAAGATTTTAGATGCTGCATCTGAATCAGCAAAAGGGTTGGAAAAAATAGGCTCTACCCTGCGCGGCATTGGTCCAACTTATATGGACAAAACCGGAAGAAATGGTTTGCGTATAGGAGATATATTAGAAAAAGATTTTCGTCAACGATACGAGAGAGTGCGCGACAAACATTTGCATTTGCTCACGCTTTACAATTATGATTTTTCATTAAAGGAAATTGAAGCACAATGGTTTGAGAGTATTGAGCAGATTAAAAAACTTCAGTTTATTGATGCAGAATACTATTTGAATGAAGCACTCGCAAGCGGCAAAAAAATTCTTGCCGAAGGCGCACAGGGAACCATGTTGGATATAGACTTTGGTACTTATCCTTACGTTACTTCTTCCAACACTATTACCTCTGCGGCTTGTAACGGTTTGGGTATTCCACCTACCAAAGTGCGCGAAGTGATTGGTATTGCAAAAGCATATTGCACACGTGTGGGAAGCGGACCATTTCCAACAGAACTATTGGATGCTGTAGGCGATAACATTCGTAATCAGGGTAATGAGTTTGGCTCTACCACCGGTCGCCCTCGCAGATGTGGATGGTTTGATATTCCGGCAATGCGCTATGCTTGTATGATTAATGGAGTAACGCAAATTGCTATTACAAAGGCAGACGTATTAAATGATTTTGACCACATCAGTGTTTGCACCGATTACGAAATTGAAGGAACCGTGACGCAACAAATTCCTTTTGATTTATGTGGTGTAAAAGCAAATCCTATTTACAAACAACTTATCGGATGGAATCAATCATTAGCTGGTTTTAATGATTTTGAAAATCTTCCTAGTGCATTAAGCGATTACCTAAAGTTTTTAGAAACAGCGTTGCGCGTTCCTGTTTCCATGCTTTCAACAGGACCAGGTAGAGAAGAGTTGCTGGTAAAAAGTGTAGCCATTGGCGTGTAGATTTTAATAGCGTAAGAAAATTTAAAACCCTTGTAGTTCTGCTACGAGGGTTTTTGTTTTAATCCTATTTCAACAAATAAGCTAAATCGTCTTTAGTAATGTTTTTCAAAAAACCTTGTTCGGTGCTAATGAGGTCTTCGGAAAGTTTTTTCTTTTTCTGTTGAAGCTGAAGAATTTTTTCTTCGATGGTATCTTTGCAAATCATTTTATAGGCAAACACTTTTTTGTCTTGCCCGATGCGGTGAGTGCGGTCAATTGCCTGCGCTTCCACTGCCGGATTCCACCACGGATCCACCAAAAACACATAGTCGGCAATGGTGAGGTTTAAGCCAACACCACCGGCTTTTAGCGAAATCAAAAACACGCGCTTTTCATCGTTTTCAATAAAATCTTTCACCACATCCTGGCGGTTGGTAGTTTGCCCATCTAAGTAACAATAGCCGATGTTATTTTCTTGCAAGTGCGGCTCAATCAAGCGAAGCATTTTTACAAATTGAGAGAAAACAAGAATTTTATGATTGCCAGTTTTTTCTAAAATGTTGCGCATCAACTCTTTTATTTTTATGGATTCATCGCCATAATCCTCTTCAGTTTTTATCAGTGCGGGCGAGTTGCACAGTTGGCGCAATTTCAACAAACCATCAATGATATAAATGCCAGCTTTTGCCATACCTTCTTCTTCAATGCGCTGCATCAATTTTTTGCGCACATCTTCTTTAAAAGCCTCATACACTTTGCGCTGCTGGCTTTCCATTTCACACATTAAAATACTTTCGGTTTTTGCCGGAAGATCCTTCAATACTTGAGTTTTGGTGCGGTGAATAATAAAAGGTGAAATAAGCTTTTTCAGTGCATCGGCTTGGCTTGCATCACCGCGTTTATCAATGGCATTTGAAAATGTTTCTTTAAAAAATTCGCTGCTGCCCAGCAAGCCCGGATTCACAAAACTCATTTGGGCAAAAAGATCGAAGGTGTTGTTTTCAACAGGCGTTCCGGTCATGGCAATTCTTCCATTTGCCTTTAGTTTAGAAACAGCCTTGAACCGCATTGAAAGCGGATTCTTTATGGCTTGCGATTCATCTAACACTACGTAGTGAAATTTAAAATCAGCAAGCTTTTCTATATCGCGAATAACTACGCCATAAGTGGTTATCACCAAATCATATTCTTTGAAATGGTCAATCTCTTCGGGGCGCGCGGTGGAATGAAAAATAGTGTATTTCATTTGTGGACAGAACTTTTCAATTTCTTGTTCCCAGTTAAAAATTAAAGTGGTAGGCACCACAATTAAATTAGTTGCGTTTTTGTGTTTTTGTGACTGAGCCAGAAGAAATGCAAGCATTTGAATTGTTTTGCCCAAGCCCATGTCATCGGCAAGGCAACCGCCCCATTTGAATTCATCTAAAAAATGCAGCCAATTGTAACCGTGTTGCTGGTAGTCGCGCAGTTGAGCCGAAAAGTTTTTTGGCAAAGGCACCGTTTTTATATCGCTGAATTGAAGCAGCTTTTCGCGCTTTTCTTTTATCTCGCGCTTAAAATTTTCAGAGTCAAAATTATCTTCTAATCCTTCTAACAAATTGAAGTGAAATTTAGAAACATTTAAAACCTCATCTTTCACTTTCGCAATGCTGAAGAGGTTACGATATTTCTCCATCCATTCATCGGGCAGAATGCCAATGGAACCATCGCTAAGCGCGATGTATTTATCCTTGCGCACGAAAGCTTTTTGTAAATCTTTTAGGCTAACTTTTATCTTGCCAAATGAAACATCTATGGATAAGTCAAACCAATCAATGCCGCTTCCGCCCTTCATTTTCATCACCGGATAACTAGTGTTGTATTTTAATTTGGTAAGTTTTTCTTGACCAAAAACTGTGTAGCCCTTTTCTTGAAGGGTTTTAAAAAAATGTATAAACCAATTATCCTTTACAATCGCTTTAAACGAAAGAAAATAAAATCCTCTGTCGCGTTGCTTTTCAAAATCAGGATGCAGTGGTTCAAGTTCTTGCAAAATTTCATTTTCAAAAGTTTCATCACGCAGAATTTCTATCCAAGTATCGTTATCAAATTTTCCTTTAATGGATTTATCCAACACTTCCATCTCAGCACTTTCATACACGGCAGCGGGTTTTATCAACATAAACTCACCCAACTCGCTTAGGTACACAGATTTGCCCTTTGCAATAGATTCTGTGGTATTGCTTTTAAGCTTTATATCTACCGTAATAAACCTGCTTAAAGGCACTATCAGCGAGCGCATTATTTCTACTTTCTGCGATGCAAAAAAGGAAAGCCTATTTTTTTTATCTGTTAGTTTTAGTGCGGGAAGCACAGCAGCATTTTCAATAATGTAATATTGCTTATCACCACTTGAATGTTGGAATAGTAAAGCCTTAATGTTTTCCCCAGAATCTATATCAAATTCTTCGTCTCCTTTAAAGTATTTAATAATCAAGGACAGGTAATTATTTTCTTCAATCAATTCTGCACGCACCGATATTTTTTCGGTAGCAACTTCAATTACTGATAATTCTTTTTTCACCAACCTTGAACTGAAAAAGTTACCCGAGTGGTAAAGTTTTAAGCCATCTAACGATTCGGTAAATTTTAGGTAATCTTTGTAAACCTTTTGAGCTTGTTCAAAGCATAAAAAAATGTTTTCGTTTATTGTTTCATTTAGCTTTATACTCTTTAAAATATTGTTTGAAAGTTTATTTGCTCGCCTCACCAAACCCAAAATCTCAGGGGTAATTTCCAAACCATGTTTGTTTTCAACAAGGTTTTCTATTAGAAATATTTTTTTTGCCAGCAAGCCTGTTTTATCTGCAACTCCCTGAATGGGAACAATAGAAAAGTTATTGGTCCAATTGTATTTTGTTTCTTTTATTAAGAAAGCAAGGGTTGGCGATTCTTCAATTTTTGTAGAAGATTTA
This sequence comes from uncultured Chitinophagaceae bacterium, assembly GCA_964552715.1. GTDB lineage: Bacteria > Bacteroidota > Bacteroidia > Chitinophagales > LD1 > UBA7692. Next base: position 11,808 of record CAZKHZ010000021.1, read on the forward strand.
ATTTCACTTTTATCAATTTCGGCTAATACATTTTCCAAGTAGTTTTGTTGCCAGTCTTTCATTTGATTCATCAATGTATTAGTAATAAAAGGTTGTTGTTTAAACTCAATTTGGGGTCCTTGCGGAGTGTTTAGCACTTGGATATATTTATTCTGCTCTGCTTTATTATCAAAATCAAAATCCGCCTTTATTTCAGCAAGGGCTAGTTCAATTGGCTTGATTGCTTCATAGAACGGTTTAACGCCTCCTAAGCGTTGATGAATTTGGTACAGAACCGACTTGTAGAAAAGGCTTTTTTCATAATCAGGGAAGTTGAATTGAAAATCGAAATGATTCGTTTTGGATACTGAGATTTTTATCTGTTCACCAGTATAAAGTTTTTTATGGAAGTAATTATTGTTTATAAAATTGAAGCCAAGGTTCAAGTGTTTATCAAAAGTTATTATATCGCTTCTTGATATATCTTTTTCAGGCGTAAAACTCGAAAAGCTGAACTTAGAACGAGCTTCATAGAATTTGTTGTAAATAGTATTTGCATCATTAGCAATTTTATTAACTGATATAGAAATTGTGTATGTGCCATCGCCATTAAAAATTTTAGGATCAAGTTCCGAATATTTTTTAAGCAAAATAATCAATACTGCTGCCTGATGTTTGCAACCTTTGCCATAGGGGCAAGTGCAGGAGCCCATAAATTTTTCTGAATCGGACAGAAAGTTTTGAATCGTAACCCAATAGGAGTCTGCCCCACCTTCGCTTAGCACAATGTATTCTGCAGTTTCTTGCTTTTCATCTAATGCAATCAAGGTGGCATATTTTGAATTGGCAAGTCCCTTACCGCGTGTTTTGCGCACACTGTCAAAATTTCTACTAAGAATTTCGGAAATCGTTTTTATGATACTTTAATTTGCAGCCAAAATAATTGTTTGTTGGGTGGAGGCACAACTTTTTTATCAAAAAGCATGTGTGAATAATACAATACTATTCAATAATAGTGCAACGCTTTAGAAGGATTGTAGCAACATCTTTGCATCGTAACAATTCAGTTACATCATTAAAGCTTTTAAAAGCAATTATATTTATGAAGTACGCAATTATTATCTGTGCCTTAGCACTTACAATCTCTTCTTGCAAAAAAGAAGTAACCAAATTAACCATGGTTGGTTCATGGACAATAGACAGTTATTATGAAAATGATGTTGATCAAACAACAATTTTCAAAGCCGCATACGTTGACTACAAAATAGTTTTTGACGGTGCTCTTTTTATCGAAACCTACAAACTCGCAGGAACAAAAGTGACCAATGCAGGAACTTGGAAATTATTGAACAATGCGGATGATTTGCAAATGGTTAATCAGGTAGACAACTCTATACGTACCTTACGCATACTTGAAATAAACCCAAATTCATCAAAGGTTACCGAAGGTAGCAAGAGATACCATTTGCTTAAGAACTAATCAAATCAGTTTTCCTAAAACTACTGGTGATACTGCCAAATAGATAAAAGGCGTGGAGCAATTCACGCCTTTTTTATTTACAGTTGCCATCCAACAGCCACAAGTCATTTTCTTTTTTCATCTTTGAAGCAATTGCATGAAATGAGCTCAAGTGAAGATATACTAACCAAGATAGAAGTTACCTTAAGCGAATTCCAACTGTCCTTTGAAACAAAATTTTTTTCAGATGATTTTAAAGTCAACCGCCATTCGCCTTGCTGCATCAGTTATTGTACCGCGCATTTATCGCGAGCAAAAAGATGGGGTGCAATTGCAGCGCGAAACTTTTCATAATTTAGTTCAAGAAGCCGATCACACTGTTTTTGGCAGGCAGCATAATTTTAATTCCATAGCCACTTATGGCGATTTTGTTCGCGCCATTCCCATTCGCGATTATGAAGAGATGAAAGATTACATCGAACAAATAGCCGAAGGCAAACCCGATGTGCTTTGGAAAGGCAAGCCGCTTTATTTCTGCAAAAGCAGCGGCACCACATCGGGCACAAAATACATTCCGCTTACAAAAGAAAGCATAGCCGAACAAATTCGCGCTGCGCGCAATTCTTTAATGTGTTATGTACACGAAACAGGCAAAGCAGATTTCTTCAATCATAAAATGATTTTTCTTCAAGGCAGTCCGGAGTTAGATACGCATGGGGTCATTCCTTCGGGCAGGTTGAGCGGCATCGTTTATCATCACGTTCCAGCATGGTTGACAAAAAATAGAATGCCTTCGTATCAAACAAATTGTATTGACGATTGGGAAGATAAAGTTGCCTCACTTGCTAAGGAAACATTGCAGGAACGCATGAGTTTAATAAGCGGCATTCCGCCTTGGGTGGTGATGTATTTTGAACGCTTGCAAGAACTTAGTGGCAAAGAATTTATCAAAGATATTTTTCCCGACTTTAATGTGTTTGCTTATGGCGGAGTGAACTATGAACCATACAGAAGCCGCTTAGAACAATTGATAGGAAAGAAAATAGCTTCGGTAGAAACTTACCCTGCCAGCGAAGGTTTTATAGCCTATCAAGATTCGCAAAAAACAAATGGCTTGCTACTAAATCTGAATGCTGGAATTTTTTACGAGTTTGTAAAGCCGGATGATTTGGGTAAGCCTGATGCACAGCGCATCATGTTGCAGGATGTAGAAGTTGGTGTCAATTATGCTTTGGTGATTTCAACCAATGCGGGCTTGTGGGCTTATAGTATTGGTGATACTGTAAAGTTTGTTTCAAAAAAGCCATACCGCATTGTTGTAACTGGAAGAGTTAAGCACTTTACATCGGCTTTTGGCGAGCATGTAATTGCCGAAGAAGTGGAAGTAGCATTGCACCAAGCTTTACAAAAGCACGGTGGTGCCGTAACTGAATTTACTGTTGCGCCAAATGTAAATCCCGAAGGCGAGTTGAGTTATCACGAATGGTTTGTTGAATTTAAACAGGTTCCTTCAAACCTTCAGGCTTTTGCCGAAGAAGCCGATAAAGCTTTGCAAGAAAAAAATGTTTACTACTACGATTTGCGCGTAGGCAATATGTTGCAGTGTTTAAAGATTCGCGAACTGCCCAAAGGAGCTTTCAATAATTACATGAAGAGCATTGGCAAATTGGGCGGGCAAAACAAAGTGCCTCGCCTGAGCAACGACAGAAAGATTGCTGACGCTTTACAACGATTGATATAATATCAATTCACCCATTTTATCACTTTGCTTCTTTGTTTATCAGCTACACGCAGCAAATAAATTCCTTTTGCAAAAGTTGATGTTGCTATAAATATATTGCCATCGTTTAATGATGATGAATAAATCTGCTTTCCATTCACATCAAAAATTTCAACGCTTGTATTCCACAGGGTTTCGCTTGATGTAATACTTATGCCATCAAGTTTTCTGATTAAGTAAACAGGTAGTTCTTTTCCGCTTTCATCAATACCATTAGGGCAGAGCGTTTTACCCGCAGGCAACAAACCGCGTTCATTCAATCGCTGTGTAATTGGGCAGTAGTGAATACCATTGTACAGTTGCTGGTCAGCTTGCAACAACAGATTTGCAGCGGCTAAAAAATCTATGTTTTGAGCATAGCCGTAATGCGTTTGAAAAATCAATTTGTCGGTAACTTGCTTTCCTAAGTCGCTCCACAATTGCATCAGCATACTGCTCCAAATTTCACCATTGCGATAAATGCTCGAGCCTAAATTTGTTGGATATATTTTTGAAGAGTTTACCACCCGCCCATTCCAAAATTGATTGTGTCCATCCCAGTTATATACCCAACCCCAATTAAAGCTATTGATAGCACGCGAATAGGAAGCAGCATTGTAATCGCAAAAAGCTTCATCCAAAGCTTCGCGTTGGCTGCCAACGTTGCTGTTTGGTGCTGCGCTATACGAAAGAAAATGCGAATATTCATGTACACACACATCTCCATCTTCAGCATCATCCACACCGCCAGTGCCAAAGTATAAACGCGTTGGATTGTAGTTAAAAGCAAAGTATGAATTGTCCTGTCCATTTGCAGCGTGTCCATCTGCTTCAATTAAATTATTGGCACAGTTGAAGCCCATTTGCTTTACATACTTACCTATTTCAGAAATGTGATACAGAATGCTCACATCCTCAAATCCACTTTGGTTGCGCGTATAAAAAAACTCAGGAAGATTGTTTGTAGTAATTGAGGTTGTAGGCAAATCATAATCGGCAATGCGCACAAAAGAATTTCGTAAGCGAAAAGTACCAGCATCAAAGTCGGCAACGAAATTTACCTGTTTTCTTTCATCGGTCAGCCATGTAGCATTTGAATCAAAATTGTCCACATATATACCACCATAAGTTTTTCCGGCAGTAGTAAGCGGGTCGGGTAAAAACACAAATCCCTTCACGGTTGTATCAGGGGCAGCGAAATACATATTCATATCCCGCTCGTAAAGTATGTTTTGATTGTCGGCAATTACTTCATGCCAGCCTCCACTTGCACCTTCAACCTCCAACACATAAGCATTGCGTAAATTGTTTTCGTTTGTCAAAACCCACTGCTCTTTTTGCGTTGCAAGTTTTCTTTCACCAATAAAATTTTTGATGTGCGAAAGCAAATCAACAGGCTTTAGTTTTTCAAATTCAAAAGTTGCTTCATGAACACTGTTATCAAAAAAAGAAAGCATTAGCCCTTTGCCATCGGTGTTCACTTTTATTTGAGATTGATATACTTCCAAGCCTTTCGCTTTTTGATGAAAACTATAATGCTTTCCTCCTGGGCTTTCTTGTAAGTAGTCGAACACTAAAGTTGAATTACGCTCTTTCAAAGCTGGAATTACTTCAAACAATTTGCTTTGAATCAACTCGACACTTTCACCACCTAACTTAACGGGTGTAAAACTTGAATTACATTTTCTGTTATTCAGCAAATGTATTGAAATGACTTTCTCCTCATTTTTTTGAGCTAAAAGAAAAACCGGAAATAGTATTAGTAACAAATGCTTCACAAAAAACAAGATGTAATATTTAAACCAATGGTGTATTAAACGCTTTGCCAAATCTCAACTTTATCTTGCATTAACGAAAAGGACTCTAACAAAGTTCCCAGAAACAAAGGAGAAGCTTTGCCTTTATTCAATCTAATTGGCGCGGTAATCACTCTTGCTTCATCCCACAAATTTTCCTCAATAAATTGTTGAATGGTAAATAGTCCACCCTCAACAATCAGCGATTGAATATTTTTCTCACGCAACATTTTCAAAATCTGCTGTGGAATATTTTTACCGAAATCAGCTTTTACCCATGCAATATTTTCTTTCGAATCATCCTTGCTTTCATTCACCACAATAGTATTTGCATCAAGCGAAAAAATATTTTGAGAAAGCGGAACACGATTGTTTTTGTCAATCAAAATCCTAGTTGGGTTTTTACCTGACCACAATCTTGTAGTGAGTGAGGAATTATCAATTAAGGCAGTGTTTGTACCAACTAAAATTGCCTGCTCATCAGCGCGCCAACGATGAGATAAACGTTTTGAAATATCATTCGTCAACCAAACTTGCTTTGCTTCATCTGGAGCCATAAAGCCATCTGCCGACTGCGCAATTTTTATAATGATGTACGGACGTTTCTTTTGATGAAATGTAAAAAAGCGTTTGTTCAAAACATTACATTCAATTTTTAAAATATTTTCAATCACATCCACACCTGCCTCACGCAATTTTTGAATTCCTTTTCCAGCAACGATGGGGTTTGGATCGCCACTTCCTACAACAACTTTTTTAATGCCGTTTTGCAGAATCAAATCGCTGCACGGAGGCGTTTTTCCAAAGTGATTGCAAGGTTCAAGACTTACATACAAAGTGCTTTCGGTAATTAAGTGTTTGTATGCTTCTTTTACAGAGGCAATGCAATTTACCTCTGCGTGTTCTTTACCATATTCTTGATGCCAGCCCTCGCCAATTATTTTTTCATCGTGTACCAAAACTGCACCCACCAATGGATTTGGAGCCACAAAACCCAAACCGTTTTGCGCAAGTTGTATGCACCGCTGCATAAAATATTCGTGAGTAAGCACGGGGTAAAGTTGTGTTAAGTATTCAAATGTTTGCGTCATTATTTTTCTATTTTTGAAAAAACATCTTTTATGAAGACGATAACCATAAGGCTTACAAATGAGGAAGATGCTGAGTTGCTGAAAAGTATTTTGAAATCAACCCATTTTCAGGATTTTATTTAAACCACAGAGGAGGAGGAGGATATGCTTACCAATAAAGATTTAACGGTGCTGAATGAAAGACTTGAAATGTATAGAATCAATCCTGCATTAGGTAATAACATGAATGAGGTGAACCAGATTCTTAAAAAGAAATATGGTGTATAAACTCGTTCTGCTTGATGCAGCCTTAGAAGACTTAGACATTGCTTTTAATTGGTATAGCAAAATACACATAGCGTTAGTAAAGGATTTAGTGTTTAGGGTTAAAGAGGCATTATTGCGAATACAACGCAACCCATTAATTAGTCAGAACTTGTCAGTTGGTTTTCGTAAAATTAATATACAACGCTTTCTTTATAAATTGATTTTTGAAGTTAGAGAAACAGAAATAATTGTCGTTCCATTAGCACATCATAAACGTAAACCCGGATATTGGGAAAACAGATAGCATGACCATTGCCGATATTATTCAGCTCTACAAATCAACGCTCATAAAAGTTTATGATTCGGCAGAGGCGCGCACCATCATCACTATGGTTTTGGAAAAGGAGTTGCAGCTCAATGCACTGCGCTTAGAAATGAATAAGTATTTGTTGCTTACTACGCATCAACAGGAGATTTTAGAGAAGTATCTAGAGCGATTGGTGAACCATGAACCCGTTCAATACATTTTGGGTGAAGCCGATTTCATGGATATGAAATTCAATGTCAATCCACATGTTTTAATCCCTCGACCTGAAACCGAGGATTTGGTGAGATGGATAATTGAGTCTGTGGGACAAGATTTTAGTGGAACAATTTTAGACATTGGAACAGGCTCGGGTTGCATTGCCGTTGCACTGAAAAAGTTATTGCCCAATGCCGATGTTTCTGCATGTGATATTTGCAGTAATGCGCTTTATACGGCAACTGAAAATGCGTTGCGGAATGAAACCGAAATCAACTTCTTCCGCTTAGATGTTTTGTTGGAGAAACTTCCATCACAGTATGATATTATCGTCAGCAATCCGCCATATATTCCTTTGAATGAAAAGGCAAGTTTAGCAAAGCACGTTGCTGATTTTGAGCCTGCCCAAGCACTGTTCACACCAACTTCGCAGGCAATGATTTTTTATGAACGCATTGTATTACTTTCTACAAAGCATCTGAATGAAAAAGGAAAGTTATTTTTTGAAACACATACAGAAAAGACAACTGAAGTTGCTGCTTTGCTTCAAACCAATGGGTTTAATAATGTTGAAGAAAGAAAGGATGTTTTTGAAAAGAATAGAATGGTGAAAGGAACTTGGTTTGACCAAGTGCAGACTGCGTAATGTACCTACTCAATAGTCTTTACATACACATAAACCACCACGCCATTTTTATCTATAAAGTAAGTGCTCATAGTATTTCCCGAAATGGCGACTAAGGCAAAACCAGATATACTCTCTGCAAACTTTGTGTGCTCATAAGAAGCCGAAGGACGCAGCTTTGAACCAGCCCCCGAAACAAAATAGTCCACTGTGCTTCCTTGCGGTTGCTGATGTTGCAAGTCATGGTCATGTCCGCAGAAATAAGCCGGCACTTTGTACTTTTCTAGCATAGGTTTTAATCCTTCAATCAATGCTTTTGTATCACCATGCGAAGGATTAGATGAATACACCGGATGGTGCCCCACCACAAACTTCCATTTTGATGGTGATGCGCTCAGCGAGCTATCCAACCATTTCCATTGCTGCTCAGTTTCTTTGGTATTCTGGTTTACTAAAGGCTCTGTATTTATAAAATACAGACTCATCGCATTGCCATCAGTAAGTTTAGTTTCATACCCGTGATAATGCGCAGGTAATTTCCATTTTGGGTTGATGAGCGAATACTCAATTTGTGCGTCTTCATTTCCATAGTGGTCGTGGTTGCCAAGAGATACATACCAGTTTACATCCTTAATATTTTCTCCTATGTAAATATCTTCAAACGACTTTTTCCATAGTTTATCGTCTTTGCTTTTTACACCCAAAAAATAAAAATTATCGCCTGTAGAAGCAATAAGTTTTGGTTTGGCAACCGCAGCCGTTTTGTTCATCGCCTCCGCCACATTGCGCTGATTGTATTTTCCTTTTCTGCCCCAATCACCAATCACATAAAACACATAAGCATCCTGCGGAATCAGCGAAGCCTCAAACACTTTGCCTACAGCAGTATTTGTAGGTTGACAAAATAGGTATGCAGATAAAAAAAGGAAAGTGAGAAACGAAAAATATTTCATGCTGCGAAGAAAGGCATGTTTGGGGAATAGCTTTCACCAAAATGTGTGAAGTGAAAGCAGTTTGGGAGGCTGTAATTTATTTTTTACCCAAAAAGAAATAAAAAAGAAGCGTTTAGAAACAAAAACGGAGTGTTCAGATGTTGAAACTGAATATTGAAGTGCCGAAACTGGGTTAAAGCTAAAGTAAAAAGTTTAGTTTTTTACTTTTCATAAACTGCTTTTGTTTTTGGTGATGAGGGATTTGATAAAAAGCCAGAGGCTTATTAAAGTATCACTTGTGGGGTGCGAGCAATGGCGGGGTTGTTCTTAGCTGTATACATACACTAACTCTTTCTTATTGCTTACAGTATTAATTTCAAAATTATAAGGGCGGTTAAATGCTTCATGTGAGACAGCAAATAAATTGGCAAGCCCTAGAATAACTTCTTTGCTCATTCCTTTTTTTGAGTTATATCAGATTTTTTAAATGCTCAGGGTTTCTGCTTCCATGAAATATTTCCAAGACCTCAATTTGCTTATTGCTAATCCTGTAGATAATCTTGAAAGTGTTATGAACTATTATCTGACGGATGTTTTGTTGTGCGGGTTCGATATCAAAACAAACGCTGAAACTTTGAGGGAACAGCGTTACTCTTTCTAAGGCTTTGTCTATTGATTGCACCACTTTTTCTGCTCTTGCAGGCGAATGGTTCGTCAGATAAAAACTTACGATTTCATTTAATGAGTTTTCGCCTGTTGGGTCAGTATCAGTTGCAACATGGTATCTACTTGGCTTTGATGCGCTTCATTAAATCAGATTTCACTTCTTTCCAAGGTTTTGTTCTTCCCTCATCAGCATCTTTAATACCCTTCTTAATTCGTTTGCTGATTTGTGATCCGCTGAGTTCAGTTTCAAAACTATTTACCTGAACTCCTTTAAATCGTTTCAGTAATTCTTTGATTAAATCAGCATCTTTTTCGGAGGAAATATCTAAAACTAATTGTTGCATAATTGTTGCTGTTAAATTCAAACAAATTTAATAAACTTGATTTAAACCCGCACATTTTTTACCCCACCAACACATCTTCCAAAGCATTTTCATACTTTGTTTTTAATGCTTTTGTGGCACCCCAATCTTCACCATTAACGCTAAGGTTGCCGGAAGTTACCGTTCCTAAAAACTCATTAGAGTAATTGCCAACAGCTTCTAAGAATGCTTTTTTGTTTTCGGCTGAAACACTTACCACCACACGGCTTTGGCTTTCGCCAAACAACCATGCATCGTTGCGAATACCGCTTTTGTTTTCTACCGAAAAGCCTTTGTTATCTACCATTGCCGATTCTAACAAAGTGATAAACAAACCGCCTTCGCTTATATCGTGCGCAGAGGCTATGAGTTTTGCGCCAATCAGTTTTTTCACTGTTTGTTGCAGCTTTACTTCTTCGTCAATTTCAAAATATGGTGTAGAAGAAGTTTCGATATTGTGATACTTCACTAAATACTCTGAGCTTGAAATATCGTTGCGCGAAACACCCAAAAGATAAATTTCATCACCTTCATTTTTGAAGTTTAAGGTCATGGCATTTTGCCAATCGCTCAACAAACCAATCATGCCGATGGTAGGCGTTGGGAACACCGCACCACCCTCGGTGCTTTGGTTATAGAAGCTAACATTGCCACCCGTAACAGGTGTGCCAAAAGCCTCACAGGCAATGCCCATACCTTGCAAAGCATTTACAAACTGCCAATACACTTCGGGGTTATATGGATTACCAAAATTCAAGCAGTTAGTAATTGCACTAGGGTTGCCACCGCTGCATACAATATTACGCGCAGCTTCAGCCACGGCAATTTGCCCGCCCACCAAAGGATTCGCCCACACATAGCGCGCATTGCAATCCACCGTTACCGCCAATGCCTTATTGCTGTCTTGCTGCACGCGCACAATAGCTGCATCGCTAGGGCGATTAGTAGAAGTGTTTGCCAAACCCACCATGCTATCGTATTGTGTGTAAACCCATTTCTTGCTCGCAATATTCAGAGATTGAACAAGAGTTTGCGCCACCGCTTTTAAGTCGCTTGGTTGTGTAACAGAATCAATATTGAATTTCAAATTTTCAGCAAAATATGCCGGCTCCGAAAATTCGCGGGTGTAGATTGGTGCACCACCACCAAGTACCAAACTATCGGCTGGCACTTTTGCCACCAAAGTTTCGCCCATGTAGTATTCTAAAATATCACCGTCAATTACTTCGCCAATCACTGCGCAGTGCAAATCCCATTTGTCAAACACGGCTTCTACAGCAGCTTCCATGCCTTTTTTTACTACAATCAACATGCGCTCTTGCGATTCGCTCAACAAGATTTCCCACGGCTTCATGTTTGCTTGACGCGTAGGCACTTTATCCAACTGAATACGCATTCCAGCTTTGCCTTTCGCGCTCATTTCGGAAGTAGAGCAAGTGATGCCCGCAGCACCCATATCTTGCATACCAACAACAGCACCGGTTTTGATAACCTCCAACGAAGCTTCTAACAATAATTTTTCTTGAAAAGGATCGCCCACTTGCACGGCAGGCAAGTCGTTCACACTATCGGCAGTAATATCTTTTGAAGCAAAAGCCGCACCGTGAATACCGTCCTTGCCAGTAGAGCTACCAACAATGTAAACAGGATTGCCTTTGCCTTCGGAAATTGCCGAAACAGTTTCACCAATCTTTACAATGCCCACACTCATGGCGTTTACCAATGGATTGGTTTGATATACCGAATCGAAATAAACTTCACCCGCTACAGTTGGCACACCAAAAGCATTGCCATAATCGCCAATGCCTTTCACCACACCCTTTAGTAGGTATTTGGTTTTATCATTTTTTAAATCGCCAAAACGTAAGCTGTTCAGCGAACATATAGGGCGCGCACCCATCGTAAATATATCGCGGTGAATGCCACCCACGCCCGTTGCGGCACCTTGATATGGCTCTAATGCACTTGGGTGATTGTGACTTTCAATTTTAAAAGCACAAGCCAAACCATCCCCCACATCCACCAAACCAGCGTTTTCTTCTCCGGCTTCTACTAATAGATGTTTGCCTTTGCGCGGAAGTTTTTTAAGGTAGGTAATAGAGTTTTTGTACGAGCAGTGTTCGCTCCACATCACCGAGTAAATACTCAATTCGGTAAAGTTGGGTGTGCGCCCTATAATCTCTTTTATCTTATCAAATTCTTCGGGGCGAAGACCCAATTGTTTTGCTTGTTCTAAAGTGGCTTCTTGTAGCGATGAAGTTAAATCTGTCATGGATTAAGCTTTTAGACTTTCCAGGTTTTAAAACCTAGAAAGTCTTTATTAAAAATTGAGCCGCGAAGTTGCGCAAACTGCTTGAATTCAAACATTTCTTTTTCGCGTATTAAGTAAAAATGAGTTGGATAAAAATTACCCCTTGCAACTGTGTAATCGAAAAGCGGTTCTTAGGGTATTGCCCGATAAGTAGTATTTACCCCAGATATCCTTTTTGTTTCAGTTAGAAATAGATTTGGGTTGCTCAATTACCCATTTGGGCGGGCAAGTAGCCGATTTGAGCTAGTTATTTGTTAATTTGTACCACATGACTATCCATTTGTGCAATACAGTTATTGATTTGTGCGACTAAGTTATCCATTTGGGGAAGATAGTTATCCATTTGTGCGAGTTAGTTGGACAATTGTGCAGAACAAATTGACAATTTGGCACAGCAAACAGGTTCAGCGGGAAAAAAGAAAAGTCCCGTGATTACTCCCGGGACTTCCAAACTAAACACACAAACTACAAATTTGTTTTATGGTAATAATACTTTGTCAATAGCGTGTATCACTCCATTTGAACCTTGAATATCTACTGTTGTAATATTGCTTTTACGTCCTTTTGCATCTGTGATTTTTGCACCACCTACAAGACTTACCGTAAATTTACTCGAGCCTAAAGTGGTTACCACTTGGCCTTCGGTTAATGAGCTTGATAATACTTTTCCGCTTACTACGTGGTAATTCAAAACAGCTTCTAATGTTGCTACTGGAATATCGTTTAATGTAGCAAAGCCAAGCTCCGTAAGAAATGCTGTGAAAGCTGCATTAGTTGGAGCGAACACAGTAAATGGTCCGGTTCCGCTTAGTACAGTTGCGTATTTAGTGGTTAAATCTGCACGGGTTAAGGCTTGCACTAAAATACTAAAGTTACTATCGCCTTGCGCAATTTGAACAACGTTCTTTGGTGTTTCTTCTTCTTCTTTTTTACAAGAAGACATAGTTACCACAGTTGTGAACAAAATAGCCGAAGCTACAATTGAAAATACTTTTTTCATTTTTTCTTATGTTTTGGTTAAATAATACAACCACAACACAAGCGAATGATTATTGTTTAGGGTTTGCATAAAAACTTTAAACAAAAAATGTTAAAGGAGAAAATGGACGATTTATTTCCATTGAAACGATTTGAGCATAAATCTCAAATCTTCTTTTACGAACTCAATCACTGGGCGCATGCTGTCGGCATTAGGCGTATTATTGAAATACAAAGCACCGCGTACAAAGTGATTAGTTGAATCTGTAAGATAGAACTGAACGTTTGAAGCGGCATCGCCACCAACTTCATACAACAAACCGCGCACACCATTTGGATTTATAATCTGCACTTCATCTATATAATCTGCTTTTTTGCTGTGTTTGAAAGAAAGCTTGTGCGCATCCTCCACCAAATGCTCTAGCTTCTGGTCTTTGTTCAATGATTTGTAGGTTAGGTTCAGCGTACCGTTGAAATTCGGAAACTCAATGTTATACCAACAAGCACCATCCATTTTTCTTTCAAAGTAGGATGTGTCCTCTATGGCATTTGCATATACAGGCAATTCAAATTGATATGGGCAACCTTGCGGTTGAAACAATTCATATTTTCTTTCAGGAAAAAAAACGCGTGGGTAGGCTTTGGGCTTTGGCGAGTATTCTTCATTACAAGACGAAAGTAATGTGCAGAAAGCAGAAAACAGAAAGCAGAAAACAGAAAAGTCTTTTGTCTTGTAGATCATAAATTTTTATCAGAAACAGGTAATAATTCCAACGCTCGTTTAACAAAAACTTCTTTATCAGAGCTTTCTAATAAACCTTGTTCAATAAGCGAATTAAAAAACACAGAGAATTTTTTTGATCCTTTATAGTTTAGATGACCCAAATCAGCATAATCATCCAAGTTTAGAGGGAAGGAACTAAAATCTAACCAAGTTTCTGATGGGAAGTTTTCTTTTTTTATCTCAAGAAATTTATTCGTTGTGGATGTAGAATAATTCTTGCTTGCAATAGGCATACTAACTAACACGACAGCGATATTTCTTTCTTTAAGAATTTCTAAAGTCTTACTTAGATATACAATATTGTTTTCCCCAAAGATTATAATTCTTTCCTTTTCCATATTTTTAATGTCGCTTGAATCTATATCCCTCTCAAGGCTTCTGTACCCACCCCATATTTTTTTCAAACATTTTATATTAGCAAAATTGCACCACCCCATATTTTTCATAATCGCTGTAACAAAATAGCACTTTAAAAAATCTCGGGGATTTTTTTTAAAAACAAATAAATTTTCGTCAAGCGACAAGACCGAAATATATTGCGGTAAAAATTCTAATAAATATTTTTTTTCCCATATTGCGGAGTCCCATTTGGTGGTTAATTCAATTGGAGAGAATTGAATAAAAACCGTCTTCGCTTGAATATTACAATTAAGAAGAGCCTTTGTTTTTTGATAGGTATAAAAGTAACATTCGCCTGAATTTGATAAATTGATAGAGTTTTTAATAATGACGTCATTAAGCGCGCATTCTGGGTGAGAATTACCTAAAAACAATATTTCAGAATTCAGAGAAATATTGTGGCAGCTTTTAAGAATTTTTCTCTTGTTAGCATATATATTTAGTACAACAACAGCAAGAATAAATATAATGGAGAAAAGACCTGTTTTCAGTAAAAATCCTCTCATTTTTTAGAATTGAAAATAAATAAATTCATTTTTTTCAGCACTTAATGCAAATACAAAAAACAGTATTACTAAATATAACGTCCACCTGAGAAAGGCATAATTTCTTAATCCCAAATATTCTAATC
>CAZKHZ010000022.1:0-19062 GCA_964552715.1 uncultured Chitinophagaceae bacterium
AACTAAACAAAATTAAAAGTGAAAAGCGTATAAAATTAAGTATAAATCAAAAAAAATAGATGATGAAAATGTAAAAACCTTAAGTGGTATGTACCTCATTGGCAGATTAGGAACTTCTGATGAAGCAGCAGAATCAGCATTGTGGTTAAGCTTTTCTGAATCATTTTTTGTAACTAGATTACATTATGCCATAGATGGTAGCTATACTGCCCAATAATTTAAGTATCTATACTTTCATAAATTTTTTTGACACAAAATTTATTAAACATGAAAATCACTTTTATAATTTTAGCAGCTTTTACGGCTTTAATAATCATTTCTCAAATATACTTTGCCATGGCAAAAACAGAAACACAAGCTTATCGAATTATTAAAACCGAAAAGGATTATGAGATTCGTCTTTATCCTCCAGCTACTATGGCAAGCATTTCGATGAACGTAAAAACGTACAAAGAATTATCCTCTTTTGGATTTCGAAAACTGGCTTCGTTCATTTTTGGAGGCAATCAATCCAATAAAAGTATTGCTATGACATCTCCTGTGCACATGGACATCAATCAATCAAAATCATCTATGAGTTTTGTGATGCCAGCTAACTACAATAAAGATAATTTGCCAAAGCCAAACGACTCATCTATAACCATTAAAACTACTGCCGAAGAATACGCGGCAGCCGTTCAGTTTGGAGGTTACGCCAACGATGAAAAGATTAAAGATTATGCTGCCAAATTGGAACGTACATTAAAGGCAAACGGAATTGATTATTTCGGAAATTTTCGCTTTTTGGGTTACAATGCCCCTTACCAGTTTTGGGGAAGAAAAAATGAAATTATTGTGAGTGTTCGTTGGAAATAACTTTTGTTTTTAGAACATTAATCAAATGATAAATTGGTTGCGAACCTACATCACGTTAACTATTTAGGTGTTTTGTATTCTAATATGTTGTTGTTGCAAAATGAATGGTTGAATGGTGAGGGATTAAGGAAAAGAGAAACAACCCAATACAACTTGCTCCCTAAAAAAGTTTGGTACAGTCTCTCACTAGAGCAAAATAAAGACAATCCTGAAACTTCTACATCATATATTTGAGTGCATAAAGTATTATTGCTGTTTAACGTTGTGTGTAAATGGCAGATAACTCGAAACAGACAATCAATTTAGAATGACAGAAAGAACGCTAATAAAAAATATCAGCATTATAAACGAGGGTCAGATAATTGTTGCCGACTTATTAATTGACAAAGGTATAATTCAAAAAATTGGTAAGGTTGATGACAATACTGATGGAAGAGTTATTGACGGCACAGGCAAATTTTTATTTCCAGGCATTATTGACGGGCAAGTTCATTTTCGTGAACCTGGACTAACTCATAAAGGCGACCTTTATACAGAAAGTAAGGCAGCTATTGCAGGAGGCGTCACTTCCTTTATTGATATGCCAAATACTTTTCCGAACGTATTAACTATTGATATCTTGACTGAGAAATATAAAATTGCTACAGAACAATCTTTAGCCAATTTTGGATTTTTTTTAGGTGTAAATGGTGACAATCTTGATGAAGTAATCAAACTTGACACTTCTAAACTCTTAGGTGTTTCTGATGATGGACTTTACTTTACAAAAAAAGGAAACCTTCTTGCCGATAATCCAGAAACAATGGAAAAGCTTTTTGCTAACTGTAAATCAGTTATTGCCATTCATTCGGAAAAAGAGCAGATTGTTGAGGAGAATGAAAATATTTATCGCGAAAAATATGGCGAGCACGTGCCAATTGAATTTCATCCCTTGATAAGAAGCGAAAAAGCTTGTTATGAAGCTACCAAAAGGGCAATTGAATTGGCGAATAAACATAAGGCAAGACTTCATATTCTGCACTTGACAACGGAAGCAGAAACGCATTTATTTAGAAATGACATTCCATTAAAAGAAAAAAATATCACCACAGAAGTTTCAGTACACCATTTGTGGTTTTCAGATAAAGACTATGAGCGTTTGGGAACTTTAATAAAATGGAATCCTGCCATAAAAACAGAAAAGGACAAAGCTGGACTTATGAAAGCTTTGTTGGATGATAGAATTGATATTGTAACAACAGACCACGCACCACATTCGTTGGAAGAAAAACAGAAACCTTATTTTCAGTCAATGTCAGGTGCGCCAATGGTGCAACACTCTTTGAATGTGATGCTTGAATTTTACAAACAAGGAATTATTTCGTTGGAGAAAATTGCAGAAAAAATGTGTCACAATCCAGCTACACTTTATAGTATTGAAAAAAGAGGTTTTATCCGTGAGGGCTACTTTGCAGACCTAACAATTGTTGACCTAAACACAAGTTGGATGGTTAGTAAGGAAAATATTTTATACAAATGTGGTTGGTCGCCATTAGAAGGAACAACATTCCAAACCAAAGTAACTCATACTTTTGTAAACGGAAATTTGGTTTTTGAAAATGGGCACTTTAATGAGCGCGCAAGAGGACAAGCATTGAAAGTTTCAAATTAATATGAAAAGAATTTTTATTACAGGAAATGGTACAGATGTTGGTAAAACAATTGTATCCGCAATTATTACAGAACACCTCAAAGCAGATTATTGGAAACCTGTTCAGTCGGGAGAGCTTGACAACACAGATACTATAAAGGTGAAGCGTTTAGTTTCTAACTCTAAAACCGTATTTCATCAGGAGAGATTTAAACTATTGCAGCCTTTATCGCCACATGCCTCCGCAGAAATTGACGGAGTGGAAATTAAGTTAGAAGATTTTAATTTACCTATTACCAATAATCATTTAGTTATAGAAGGTGCCGGAGGCTTAATGGTTCCACTTAACAACAATGTATTAATTGCAGATTTGATAGCTTATTTTGAGGCAAGTGTAATTCTAGTGTCACGCAATTATTTGGGTAGCATCAACCACACCCTGCTAACAGTTCAAGAATTACAAAGAAGGGGGATTCCTATTCTTGGCATAGTGTTTAATGGAGAACATACCCCACAAACAGAAAGTTTTATCCTTCAATACACCCAATTGCCACTACTATTTAGAGTGAATATGGAAGCTGTAATTGATAAACAAACCATCCTGAAATATTCTGAACAGATTACATTATAGGTGAATAGAATTGCATAATTAATTTATGTGTAATGAGACGGTTTTCTGGAAGCAAGAAGTGAGATCATAGAAACAAGAATTATTAAAAAGTAGTTAGGTTTGGGTAACATCCAATAACCTCAAACTCTCGAAGTGAGTTCAGTAAAAACAACGATCCTATTTCTATGAACGATGGTGCGCGCCATGATGGTATTGAAATTTAATATTCCTTTGCGCCTTAATGACCATTTCAAAGAAAAAGCGCACGTATCCTGTAAGCGAAAACCTTTGGGCATATCTGCAAGATTTTAGCCGCAAAATTCAATTGCCGCTCACCTACGAGGAGTTGCGCTATTTTAAACAAAGTTTTCCTGTGCGCAACGCCCAAGGCAAAGACACCCTTTGGGAAAGCGCACTCTATGATTCATCCAATGTGGGGCATGTACATGAAGGTTTAAAAAAGATGTACAGCATCCTGCGCACCGAGGGTGACGAAACAGTTCACGAACACTTGCACGTGGAACGCGTGGACTATTGCACCTTTGGCAATAGCAATCCCTTTCGCATTAAAATCGTAAATAATTTTAACGATAACTACGACTATTTTTATGTGAAGCAAGCTGATGCTTCGCGCATCTATGGCTTGGAGATGGAGCATATTCTTTCGCCCGCCCGCATCAATTTTTATGCTGACAAAAACACCCTTGTAGAAGAACATATTGCAGGCATTCCGGGCGATCAGTTTATCCAAAATAACCTGCTTCAAAAAGACTTGAACAAAACCCGTGTTGCCAAAGAGTTTGTCAAGTTTAACGAGCGTTGTTTAGTGCGCCTATTGGGCGATATGCGTTCTTACAATTACGTGTTTGACCTAACACCCGATTTTGAAGAAGTGCAATATCGGATTCGTGCCATTGATTTCGACCAGCAGAGTTATGAGGGCAGGCGCAACTTATATATGCCGCAGTTTTTTAAAGAAAACAATGCCATTGTGGAATTAGTGCGCCAATTGCTGAACACGGATACCATTCGCCAATATCAAAAAGAAGAGCGCACACTTATTTCGCGAAGAATCAACTCCTCTGCTTTCCGCCTGGATAAATTGCTTGCCGCCATGAAGGGTCAAGAACTGGCACCCACCGAAAAAGTAGAAACCCTCAAAAATGAACTAACAGAATATTACGCCAACAATGCCTTTTTAAAGTGCAACACAATGGGCGAAATTGTTGAACAAAGCCTTGCTGTTGTGGTGTGATTGATATTTCGCTTTATTCGCACCATGCGAAAGAAGTTTGTGGCAGGCAATTGGAAAAGTTTTTTGCAGAAACAGGCAGCCGATGATTTGTTGACTACGCTTAAAAGTAACATTGATTTCTCTGAATCAGGTTTGCCAGATATTGCGGTTTTTCCTCCTAGTATATATATTGAAAGTGCTGTAAAAATTACCGAAGGAAAGTTTAATGTTGGAGCCCAAAATTGTAGCGCAGCAGGGGAGGGGGCATACACAGGAGAGGTTACCAGCGAAATGCTTGCATCCGTTGGTGCTACACTGATACTTGCTGGACACAGCGAGCGTAGGCAGCTTTTTGGCGAAACCAATACTGTAATAAAAAGTAAAATTGAAAGAATATTAGCGACTCAACTTACACCCGTGTTTTGCTGTGGTGAATCATTAGAAATTCGCAATGCAAACACACACAAGGAATTTGTTTACGCACAACTCACAGAGAGCATTTTACATTTAAGCGAAGGCGACTTTAGTCGCCTCATTATTGCCTACGAGCCTGTGTGGGCAATTGGCACAGGAGTAAATGCCTCTCCCGAGCAAGCACAGGAAATGCACGCATTTATCCGCAATGTTATAAGAAAGGAATACAATGATGCTATAGCCGACAACATACGTATTTTGTATGGCGGCAGCGTAAAACCCGATAATGCCGCACAACTATTTTCATGTGCCGATGTAGATGGTGGATTGGTGGGCGGTGCTTCATTAAAGGCATTAGATTTCATAACAATCATTCAGGCAGCAAAGGATTAATTATGGAAGTTCATCACACCATTACTTACAAAATAATGGAGGAGAAAGATTTATCTCTATTAGAAAATAACCTACATACAGAGGCAATTGCTGCATTAGATAAATCCTATGCTCCCTACTCAAACTTTAATGTTGGATGTAGCATTCTTTTAAATAATGGTGCTTTGATAAGCGGGGCAAATCAAGAGGTAGCGTCATATCCTGTTTGCATTTGTGCCGAAGGTGTTGCACTTAGCACTGCATCATCCATGCATCCCGGCATTGGTATAAAGGCACTCTTTATTGTTGCAAAAAATAACAAGGGAATATTGAACGAAATCATTGCGCCATGTGGTGTTTGCCGCCAGCGCATAGCAGAGTATGAAGTTCGTCAGGGTAAAACTATTGCAATTTACCTTAGAGGTAAAAACAACAGTATAGCGGTGTTTAATTCCGCCAAAGATTTACTTCCTTTTGCTTTTGGTCCAGAGCATCTGCCAATAAGTAATGTTTAAATTTTAATATCTAACACCCATAAATTTAATGAGTAAAACAGCATATATTTTTCCCGGTCAGGGAAGTCAGTTTAAAGGTATGGGTAAAGAACTTTTTGACAACAGCGAAAAGGCAAAGGCTATGTTTCTTCAAGCCAATGAAATTCTTGGCTTTGACATATCTACAATAATGTTTGAAGGAACCGATGAAGATTTGAAACAAACTAAAGTGACACAGCCTGCTGTATATATTCAATCTGTTATTGCTGTTACTTTAATCAACGAATTCAAAGCAGATATGGTTGCGGGGCATTCATTAGGAGAGTTTTCTGCACTGACTGCTGCCGGAGTATTTGGCTTTGAAGATGGTTTGAAGATGGTGTTGGTGCGTGCGCTTGCCATGCAGAAAGCATGTGAACTTGTTCCCTCAACTATGGCTGCTGTGTTAGGCTATGCCAGCGAAGCACAAGTAGAAGAGATTTGCGCCTCTGTGCAGGGCGAAGTGGTGGTGGCAGCAAACTACAATGCTCCCGGTCAGTTGGTGATTTCGGGGAGTGTTGCTGGTGTTGATATAGCTTCGGAGCAATTGAAAATTGCTGGTGTGCGCAGAGTAATTAAGTTGCCAGTTGGCGGTGCTTTCCACTCTCCTTTAATGGAACCTGCCCGCGAAGAATTGGCAAAGGTGATTGAACAAACTACTTTCAGAAATCCTGTGTGTCCGGTCTATCAAAACGTAACTGCAAAAGCCGTAACTGATGCTGCCGAAATCAAAGCAAATCTTTTAAAGCAACTCACCGCTCCTGTTCGCTGGACTCAGTCTGTTCAGCAAATGATAGCTGATGGTGCTAGTAAATTCTGCGAGTTTGGTCCCGGTGCTGTGTTGACTGGATTAGTAAAGAAGATTGATGGGAGTGTGGAGGTGGAGAATAGATAGTTATAACATTTAGTCAAAGTAGAAAATGACTTGAAAGCATAATAGTATTACTTTCCCCTCAAGTCTTCGGCTTTTGTATAGCCTTGAGGAACTTCAAATGCTTCTTTTGAAATAGCAGACTGGTCAACAGAAGTTGCTTCGAAGGAAGCAATCAATTTGCCAGACAAATCTTTGATTGTAGAAGCGAGCGGAAAGCCTTTTAGTTCGGCATCTGTAATCGCTGCTAATTCAGGATAGGACTGAAAGAAATTTGCCCAGCGAGAAACATCTGGCAGAGAAGTTGCCACCCAGAACTCACACACAAAACGTTCGGTTGTGAAAATTACTTTTTGGCATGAAACACCTGCAATGCTTTTTTCTTCTTTTGTAACTTTTGTTTTGCCTTTGTTGTACAAAAAGCGGGTATCGCCTTTTAATGTAGCTACAGGTAGAGTGAAGAGAATCTTGTTTTTGACATCTGCCTTTACATCATACATAAAAATGTTGTTGGATGGCACATCTGGTATAAAAACAGAAGAGGTGCTTTTGCCATCAAAATCATATTTCATTTCCATTTTACAATTGGTGGCATTTACATGCCAAGTCAATTCAACTGAAGCATTTTTTATATTGGCATCAATGTATTTCATCTTCACAACAGCATCACCTGCATTGGCAAAAAGTGAAAAGAATAAAATGAAAAAGGCTAAAAGAATATTTTTCATACAACAGAATTTATAGAATGATTAAGGACCTACTACACCTTTAATAAAGAATGAATTGTAGGAGCCGTCTGGTAAGCCGGTAAGCGGGTTGTTGTTGCGTTTTATTGCCAAGCCTGCACTGCCACCTGCTGCGCCAAACACTGGAACTAAACCTCCCAATGGAACATTAAAACAAGTGTTACCGATAATTGGAATTTGCACACAAACTTGAATAGCTATATTAAAAAAGCCAGGTTGCCCGGGTTTCGCATACGCACCTCCATCGCCACCACCTCCACTTGGGATTATATTAATTGTTGCAATACTGATAGGAATAGAAATTGGCACTACAAATTTTCCACCCACGCCCGGAATAGAGTTAACACCTCCTGTTGCACTGTCACCATCTTGAAATAAACCAATGTTTAGACTACCCGAAGGAGCGGCACCTCCCTGCCCCGATTCACTGCCTCCTCCACCGCCAAGTCCAGCACCTAATGTTACAGTGCCTATAATTGGAATTTGAAATGATGTAGTTAAGCCAACAGAGCCACCGCCACCACCACCGCCATAGATGTTGCCGTTGTTTACCAACACTGAGCGTGTAGTTAGGTTGATGGCGTTGCCTCCATTTTTACCGGGATTGCCGGGAGGAAAACCATTAAAATTCCCCCCGAAACCACCATCGCCACCACGCGCTAAAAAGCTTCCATTATTTACAATACCTACAATTGAGTTTGGATTCAAATTACCCGTAGAGTAGGATGGAACAGTTGCATCATTAGAATGCAGCACAGCACCTTGGTTCACGCTAAATATTACACACTTTAATGAACCAGCAGGAAGCAATGCGCTGTTATTTGCCTGCAAATTGTAATTGAATTGATCGGTAAATACATCTACTTCTACACAAGGCTCAATATAAACAGTGTAGGTAACAAACTTGATTTCATTATCGCATATTCCTTGTATGATGATGGAGAAAGTACCTGCCTGTGCAAACAAACCAGCTTTTACTACCAACTTAACACTGCCTGAGTTGTTGATGATATTATTGCCTTCAAAATATACTTGAACACCGGGTGGGGGAGTGGCAATAAATACAACAGATATATCAGTGGTGCCATTGGTTTGTAACACATTTATGGTAGTAAAAACAGAATCACTCACAATACGGTCGAGCGTATCAAATGGATCTGAAACGGAGAGATTGAAATGACATTCGTAGCAATTGCGCTCATAGGTTTTTAACCAGCAATCGCCATTCCAATATTCAATTACACTGTCTTGTGTGTTGAAGATGGTTAAGCCTTTCAATGGGGTTTTGATAGAATCGCGCTGGGTAGAAGTCAGCCGCGTTAATCCCAATCCCTTTTTGTTTGATTCTAATTGCAGCACTGCACTGCTATCTGGAACCAAGATGTTGATTCCCACTTGTGCTGAAGATGAAAGGCACAAAAAGAACACTACTACAAATGAAAAATATCTCATGAAAAAGTAATTTGCATAAACCTCTGCTAATTCAAATCTAAACCTAATTCGCGCGCTTCAAATCGTACTTCTCAATTTTATTGTACAAGTGACTTCGTTGAATGTCTAATACTTCTGCAGTTTTAGAAACATTCCAACCAAATTTCTTCAATTTATGTTCAATGAAAAGCTTTTCGATATGCTCTTTAAAATCCTGAAACTTGTCGAAGTTCTCAAATAAATCTGTAGGGGTATCTTTAGCTTGCGTGTTGGTTACATAAGTACGAACTTCTTCTTCGGTAATTTTATGTCCGCTAAGAATTACGAGACGTTCCATCACGTTATGTAACTCACGAATGTTTCCCGTCCAGTTCATAAGCTTCAACTCTTCTAATGCTTTTGGTGTGATTAGCTTTTTGGGAATACCGTAATCTTCACAGATTTCTTTTGCAAAACGTTCAGCAAGTAAGGGTATGTCATCTCTGCGTTCATTCAGCGAAGGAACATGAATGATAATTACACCCAAGCGATGATACAAGTCTAATCGGAAGCGTCCTTCTTCTACCTCTTTTAAAAGATCTTTGTTTGTAGCGGCAATTACGCGCACATCCACCGAAATATCTTTATCGGCACCCACTCGAGTTATTTTACCTTCCTGCAATGCACGCAAAACTTTTGCCTGTGCAGCAAGACTCATATCTCCAATTTCATCTAAAAACAAGGTGCCTCCATGTGCTTGCTCAAACTTGCCTATGCGTGTTTTAATAGCAGAAGTAAACGCTCCTTTTTCGTGACCAAATAATTCACTTTCAATCAACTCACCAGGCATTGCAGCGCAGTTTACTTCTACTAAAGTAGAGTTGCTGCGATTGCTTTTTTCATGTATCCAACGGGCTACCAGTTCTTTGCCTGTGCCATTGTCGCCAGTAATTAAAACACGCGCTTCGCTAGGTGCAACGCGGTCAATAGTGTCTTTTATTTTTTTGATAGCAGGAGAGTCGCCAATCATCTCTCTTGTTTTGCCCACCTTACGCTTCAAAACTTTCGTTTCTATCATCAGGTTCGCTTTGTCTAAACCATTGCGAATGGTAATGAGCAGGCGATTCAAATCAGGTGGCTTGGAAATAAAATCGAAAGCACCTTTTTTGGTGGCTTCTACGGCATTTTCAATTGAGCCGTGTCCCGATATCATAATAAAAGGTGTGTCGGGAGAGTCAATCATTGCACGGGTTAATACTTCCATGCCATCAACCTTAGGCATTTTTATATCGCACAACACTAAGTCATAATCATTTTCATGAATCATGCTCAATGCTTTTGCTCCGTCCTCGGCTTCCGACACATTGTAGCCTTCAAACTCTAAAATTTCGCGTAATGTTTTGCGAATTGCCTTCTCGTCATCTGCAATGAGGATATTTGCCATATTCTAAAAATGTTTGTTCTGATTTAGTTCAGTGATGAATTGCGCTGCAAAATATCATTTTATTGTTCATTAAAATGCACAATGTGGAAAAGTAGGAAATAGGATAATATTATAGCACAGTCACTTAGTGATGAATTCAGCAAAGAGATTGTGAAGTTAAGTGTGCATATACTGTTGGAAAATATTTTTTAAGCTCATTAAGTAGTCTGAAAGCCTTGTTATACTTAGCTTATATTGTTTTTAAGCCTGTTAATTTCTAAAATGTTTATCCACAAGCTAAAAAGCTACATTCGCATCCCTCCAAAAACCTTATAAACGTTGCGGAGCCTATTGGGTACTTTGAATCCAATAATCAATTATCAACATTAAATAATCAATTTTCAGTTATGCAACTGACAACGCTTGAGATAAAAGGCTTTAAAAGTTTTGCCGAAAAAACTACCATTCACTTCAATAACCGCATCACGGGTATTGTGGGACCAAACGGTTGTGGCAAAAGCAATGTGGTGGACTCAATTCGCTGGGTGCTGGGCGAGCAGAAAACAAGTATGCTTCGTTTAGAAAAAATGGAGAACCTTATTTTCAATGGTACTCGCAACCGCAAAGCATCAGGGCTGGCAGAGGTAAGTCTCACTTTTGAAAACACCAAAAACGTTATCAGCAGCGATTACAAAACCATCACCATCACCCGCAAGCTTTTTCGCGATGGTGAAAGTGAATATCGCTTGAACGATGTGCCTTGTCGCTTAAAGGATATTACCACTCTATTTATGGATACGGGTGTGAGTGCCGATTCGTATGCCATCATCGAATTAGGTATGGTGGATGAAATTCTGAATGACCGTGAAAACAGCCGCAGGCGTTTGTTTGAGCAAGCAGCAGGAGTTTCGAAATACAAAAAGCGCAAAAAGGAAACTATAGACAAGCTAAAGAGCACCGATGCGGATTTAGAGCGCGTAAGAGACTTGTTATTTGAGATTGAAAACAACCTAAAAACCCTCGAAAAACAAGCCGTTAAAACCAAAAAATATTACGAGCTAAAAGAAGAATATAAAAACCTTAGCCTTTTGCTAGCAAAGTATTCGCTGCGCAATTACAAGGTTGCTTTCAAAGATTTAGAAGAAAAAAAGCAAAAAGAAGAAACCAACCGCAGCGAAATAGAAGCGGCAATTGCAAAGGCGGAAGCGGCTTTGGAAAAAGAAAAGTTAGGCAACATTGAAAAGGAAAAGGCACTTTTTGCCATCCAGAAAAAGTTGAATGAAATGGTGAGTGGCGTAAGCGACAAAGAGAACGAGCGCAACTTGCTGAACTCGCAGATAAAGTACGCACGCGACAAGGCTGACACAGCGCAACGCTCAATAGTAGAAGCAAACGACCAGATTGAAAAACTCAAAGTTTCGGTTGAAAAATTACAATTAGATAAAGATAGCGAGCAAAATATTTTAGACCAAAAGCGCACTGAAGTTACATCACTCGAAAAGGAGTTAAGCGAAATCCGTGACCAGCACAATGCGCTTAAAGATACACTGGGCAACGAGCAAAAGTTATTTGCCGAAAAAGAGCGCAGCATTTTTGAATTAGATAAACAGCTTGCTGTTAATCGCTCAAACAATGAAAGTTTACAGCGCGATTTATTTAGCAGCGAAGAGGATGTGGTGAACAAGCGCAAGGAGTTAGACACTTTGCAACAATCGCTTGACCAACTTAAAACAGAAAAAGAACAAGCCGAAACCAAATTGGCAGAGTTGCAAAAGGCTGATGAAGCTAACCGTGCACAATTGCAACAACTGGAGCAAGCAATAGAGAAAAAGCGCGCAGAACTTACACAAGAAACGCGCACCCTCGATGCCAAGCGCAATGAGTATGACCTTACTAAAAGTTTGGTTGAAAACATGGAGGGCTTTCCCGAGGCAATTAAGTTTTTGAAGAAGAATCCAAAGTGGGTGAAAGATGCGCCTTTATTAAGTGACATTATTTATTGTGCGGAAGAACATCGTATCGCCATTGAGAATTATTTAGAGCCTTATTTGAATTATTATGTGGTTCAAAATTTGGAAGAAGCGGTAGCTGCCGTAAACTTGCTGAATGACGCATCAAAAGGCAGAGGCAACTTTTTTATCTTGGATGATTTTGCAACTTACGAACCCAAGCAACCAGTGTTGATTGAAGGCGCACGCGCTGCCACAGAGTTGGTGGAGTTAGATGGAAAATACAACAAACTTGGTGCCTTTCTATTAGATAGAGTGTACATGCTTGATGACTCTAAATCTTTTCAGATTTCTCAGTTAGATACTAAAGGGCAAAAGGTTGTATTGCTCACCAAAAGCGGTAAGTTCCTTCGTCAAGATTTTTCGTTGAGCGGTGGTTCGGTTGGTTTGTTTGAAGGCAAGAAAATTGGTCGGGCTAAAAACTTAGAAAAACTGCAAAAAGAGATTGTAACGCTAGAAGAAAAAACACGCAAGCTGCACTCCGAAGTTAGTCAAGTACAGGTGCAGGTAAACACTTTAAAGGCTTCCACCTTGCCGCGCGAAATGGATGCACAGCGAAACTTGGTTACGCAATTGAGTAATCGTTTTTCTGCTTCTCAGGCAAGCATTCAAAGTTTGGTAAAGTTCCTCGAAAGCGCAGATGCAAAGAGCAAAACCATCACCGAAAGGTTAGATGGTTTGCGCAGTGAAGTGACTGGCATCAATGAAAAGCTTGCTGCTTTGCGTAGCGAACAAGGCAACATGAAAACCGTGTTGGAACAAACCGACAAAAACTTTGTAGAACTTACCAATAAATTGAGCGAAGCATCTTCACGTTTCAATCAAAAGAACATTGAGTTTCATCAACAACAAAACCGTGTCAATTCTATTGCACAAGAGTTGAACTTTAAAAATACGCAGGTTGAAAGTTTAGCTTCTCAACTTACCCGCAACAACGAAGTGATTGAAGAATGCAATCTTCAAATTCATGAATCTTCCACTAAGCTAAAATCTATCGAAAGTGAATTGCTAAGTGGTTATGCCGATAAAGAAGGATTTGAGAATGAAGTTACAGACGCTGAAAAGACATACTACGATTCGCGCGCTGCAATAAACGAAATGGATGGGGCTGTGCGCGAAGAGCAACGCAAGCGCGATGCTTCGGTTACTTTGCTTACTACCATCAACGAACACTTCAGTGAACTAAAATTAAACCTTACCGGTTTGCGCGAAAGACTAAGCGTGGAGTTTAACGTCAACATCAATGATATCATCAATGAAGAAATTGATGGCAAGTTTAGCAAAGAGGAACTGGATGAGGATGTTGCCAAAATCAAAAAACGTATTGAAAACTTTGGCGAAATAAACCCAATGGCGTTAGAGGCTTATGATGAAATGAAGACACGCTACGATTTCATTATTGCACAGAAAAAAGACCTAGAAGATGCGAAAACATCTTTGATGGAAACGATTAAAGAGATTGAAGATTCAGCCAAAACACAGTTCTTGGATGCCTTTAATAAAGTGCGCGAAAGTTTCATTCGTGTGTTCCGCACTTTGTTCAGCGAAGAAGACCAATGCGATTTATTCTTGGTAAATCCTGATGATCCATTGGAATCTAAAATTGAAATAGTTGCAAAACCTAAAGGCAAACGCCCAACAGTTATTGACCAGCTTTCGGGTGGCGAAAAAACATTGACGGCTACCGCTTTGTTGTTCTCCTTATACTTATTGAAGCCTGCTCCGTTTTGTATTTTTGATGAGGTGGACGCCCCATTAGACGATACCAACATTGCCAAGTTCAACAAAATAATCAATGAATTCAGTAACGATTCTCAATTCATTATTGTCACGCACAACAAGAGCACAATGGCTTCGGTGGATGCTATTTATGGTGTTACCATGCCAGAGATGGGCGTAAGTAGAGTAGTGCCCGTGAACTTCAGCAACTTGAATTGATTAAAGTAAACAATAAGCCTGCCAAAATTAGGTGTGCCATAGTTAACTATGCACATGGCTTTATTGTTGTCTGAGATTTACATTTTCTAAAGTATTCCAAAATTTCTTATTTGGTCAGATGGTGAAATTTTGAAGTTTAGACTAGAACGAATTGTTGGTTCAATAGTAATAATATAGATAATTCAATTGCATTTCATTTCTTCGCAGCTAAGCAAAAGGTATGGGTAAATTACTTTAAAAGAGATGATAACAAAGATTGAAATAGATGGATTTAAAACATTTGAGAACTTCTCAATGGACTTTGCTCCGTTTGTTGTTATAGCCTGAACTAACGGAAGCGGCAAAAGCAACTTGTTCGATGTGTTTATGCTTTTAAGTAGTATCGCTGAAAAGGATTTAAAGGAGGCATTCCAAGAACAACGTGGAGAGGCTCATGAGCTCTTTACGCAGTTTTCCACAACAAACAACGCGAGCCTTATAAAGTTAGCAGTTGAGCTGTTTATTGATAAAAAGGTAAAAGATGATTGGGCAACCGAAAAGGAATTATCTCACACGAGGTTGCGTTATGAAATACATATAGAAAGAAAAGCAGAAGAAAAAACAGGGATTGAAAAATTATATGTTAGACATGAAGCATTAAAACCAATTGAAAAAGGCAAAGATGGATGGTTTAAAAATTATGTAAAATCAGATGAATGGAAACCAAATAAGAAAAGTAATAATTACAAACCTTACATTAATACAGAACAAAAGAATGGAGTTCTTGCAATTTCTCTTAGACAGGACGGTTCAAGAGGTGGAAAGCCAACCCCTGCTAAAGAAATCGAACGGTCTATTTTAAGTAGCGTTAACTCTGCAGATTTTGCCCATTCATTTGCAGTAAGAAAAGAATTTCTTAGTTGGAGACTCTTGCACCTTAATCCGGTCTTGATGCGTGAACCTTCAAAAATTTTAGGGCCAGATAAGGTTAATGAAGATGGAGAGTTTTTGCCTTCAATGTTAAGACGTTTAGAGATTGAGTATCCTGGAATTGTTAAAGATATTTCACGAAGTATTCAAAATATATTACCTAATATATTGTCGATTCGCATTGATGAAGATAAAGCAAGACAACAATTTATTTTACTCGCAAAATCTACTGATAATAGGGAATTTTCTTCAAGAGTTCTATCTGAAGGCACTTTACGGATTATGTTGCTTTCTGCATTAAAGTTTGATGAGCAACATAACGGTTTGCTTTGCTTTGAAGAACCCGAAAATGGAATACCTCCTTTCCGAATGAAAAAAATGCTTCAGTTGTTACAAGACTTGAGTACTAAATTTTATAATGAAGATGACCTAGAACTACCTTTAAGACAGGTAATTATAAATACTCATTCACCACTTTTAGTAAAAGTTTTTTTTGAATGTAAAAACGAGTATGGTGGGCTTTTCTATTATGCACATTTGGTAACAAACGTAAATCCAGAGAATAAATCTGCATACAAAATTACTCGAACTAATCCTGTAGTAACTGGTAACACCAAATCTTTATTTCCTGAAATGCTACCGTCTGAAAGGGCTTTTACGCATTCCGAGATAATTGAGTATTTAAAAACAGATGATGCCGAAAATGTAATCATAGAAAGTCTAAAAATTTAAGTATGCCCTTATCAATTGTCTTATCATTTATAGGAGAGGGTTCAACAGATAAACGTTTCCTTCCAAACATTGCTGAACGACTAATTGAACAATTGCTAATTGAGCACAATGTCAAGGCTACTATTCAGTGGCAACATATCACAAAAGAAGGCAACACCTCTACGGAGGTGATTTTCAATGCGGCTAAACAGGCAAGATTTTGTACAACTCTAATTGTACATTCAGATGCTGATAGTGTAAGCCCATTGGAGGCATATAATAGCAAGATTAAACCTGCCCTTGATTTAATTGACAGGGGTAACGAAATCTGTAAAAACATTACTATTATAATTCCTATTACAGAAACTGAAGCTTGGTTGCTTGTTGATAAGGAGTTGCTTAGAGAAGAGATTAATACGCCACTTTCAAACCAAGATTTAGGCTTAACTTATCAGATTAATAGAATTGAAGGTATTGCGGATCCTAAACAAATTTTGAATGATGCAATTCATGCTCATCATCAAAGCTTAACAAAGAAAAGAAGAAGAAGTGCAGTTACTGTTTCAGAACTTTACTAACCTATTAGTAAGCAAATAGAGCTAAGTAAATTGGAGGTGTTGAAATCCTATTTGACTTTTAAAGAAGAAGTTATTACATCGTTGCGTAAGGGTCATATTTTATAGGCGTAATTGATTTTATTCTCTCTGATTTTAAACTGTCCTTAGGTCCTTAAAATAATATAGAATACTGCTCTTATATTTTACTGTAAAATTTATTTGAATCACCTCGTTTTACCCAACTCAAGGCATCTTACTCAAGTTGATTAATAAATGGCGAAGGGTTGGCTTCGCTCCATTACCTTCTCTTTCAATAAATCTGTTACGGTGACCTTCTCGCTTGCTGGCGCTGTGTTGACTACACGCTCCCACCTTCTTTCCGCAAATGACGGAAGCTAAAAAGGACACACAAAAATGCAGTGCTTTTCGCGATTTGCTTTTTTCCATTTACCCGTACTTCCTTTTCTTATCATTGCACCTCATTTTATATGGAAAAGAAACGAAAAATTGCTGTTATAGGAGCTGGACCTGCGGGAATAACTGCTGCTTATGAGTTAGTAAAATACGGTGCTGAGGTGGATTTGTTTGAAGCCTCTGAATCTGTTGGTGGAATGGCAAAATCTATCAAGCTGTGGGATTATATTGTTGACATCGGTCCGCATCGTTTTTTTAGCAACGACACCCGCGTAAACAAAGCCTGGCTTGAAGTAGTCGGTCGCGATTATGAAATGGTGGACAGGCTTACGCGCATTTATTACAAAAAGAAATTTTTTTATTATCCTTTAAAGGCATTCAACGCGCTGGGCAATCTTGGTGTGATTGAAGCAGGCTTATGTTTCCTGAGTTATTTAAAGGAAAAAGTGAAGCCAACGCCAGAGGATGGTTCATTTGAAAATTGGGTTTCGGGTCGCTTTGGCAGCAGGCTGTTTGGCATATTTTTCAAAACCTATACCGAGAAATTGTGGGGCATTTCTTGCAAAGAATTAGATGCAGATTTTGCAGCTCAGCGCATTAAAAAACTATCTCTTGGCGAGGCAATCAAAAACGCAATTTTTGGCGGAAAAGGTAATAAGCATAAAACCTTAGTTGACCAGTTTGCCTACCCGTTAGAAGGCACTGGAATGGTGTATGAAAGAATGGCAAATATCATAAAAGATAATGGTAGCCGGGTACATCTAAAAGCTCCCGTTCAAAGAGTTTTGACCCGCAATAACGTTGCTTATGCCCTTGAACTTTCTGATGGAACAGTGCATGAATACGACCACATTGTTTCTTCTATGCCCATGACTTTATTATTGCAGCGCTTGCCCGAAGTGCCTGCTGATATTTTAGAAAAAAGCAAACAGTTGCGATTCCGAAATACCATTATTGTTTACCTGTTGGTGGATGGAAAAGATTTATTTCCAGACAACTGGTTATATGTGCACTCGCCCGATTTATTAATGGGCAGAATTACCAACTTTCGCAACTGGGTTCCGCAACTGCATGGCGACAAACAAGGTTCTATCATGGCATTAGAATATTGGTGCTATGACGAAGATGATTTTTGGAAATGGAGCGATGAAAAATTGATTGCGCTTGCCAAAGAAGAATTGAAGAAAACAGGTTTGGTTAAAGCTGCTCCGGTTACAGATGGTAGCGTTTATCGCATTCCCAAATGTTATCCTGTATATGGAAAAGGTTATAAAGAAATTCTTACACCAATAGAAGGTTATCTGCGCACTGTAGGCAATTTAAGTTTGATTGGAAGATATGGTTCTTTCAAATACAACAATCAAGACCATTCAATTTTGATGGGCTTGCTGGCTGCCGAAAACATAATGAAAGGCACTACCCACGACCTTTGGGAAATAAATACCGACTACGAAACCTATCAAGAAACCTCAACAATTACTAAATCAGGTTTGCAGAAAGATTAAGATGGCAACAGCAAGAAAGATTGCGACAAAAAAATCAGCACAATCGGAATCAAAGGAGTTTATGATTCCGCCAATTGTGTTGTGGTTAGTTTGGGCTTTGTATAGCGCGATTGTTTTATATACCACTTCCAATCACGAGCCATGGCGCGATGAAGCACAAAGCTGGTTGATTGCGAGAGACAATTCCTTTCTAGGTTTGTTCCAGTATTTACCTAAAGAAGGGCATCCACCACTTTGGTATTTGTTGTTGATGCCATTTGCAAAACTTGGTTTTCCTTATAGTACAATCAATGTGATTCATAACCTTATTGTAATTGCCTTTGCATGGCTTTTGTTGTTTAGAAACAACATCAATCTCGTTTTAAAAATTGCCTTGTTGTTCTCTTATTTCTTCATTTATGAATATGCTGTAATTGCTCGTAATTATTCTATTGTAGCATTGATATTAGCAGGCATAGGAGCAATGTATGAGAAGCGGTTTCAAAAGCCTTTGTTGTATGCTTTTCTGATTTTTCTGCTATTCCAAACAAATGTGTTGGCGTTTTGCACTGGAGTGGGCTTGGGCGCAATTTTCTTTCTAGAAATGATAGAGGAAAAGAAATGGCAGCCAAAGAACTTTGCAGCACTTGCTATAATGGCATTGGGTGCTTTGGCGATGATTGCGCTTTTGCTAAGTGCCGGAATGAAGAGTAGTTATTCAAAGGAATCGCCTGATAAGTGGTTTACTATTTTTGAAACATTTGGCAGCGCAATGACATTGAATGCAGCCAACGGCAAATTTGGTTTGGCGGCTTATATCATTATTGTACTGAGTTTTATTCGCAAGCCTAAAGCACTTATATTTATACTAATAGCCACTGCGGGATTTCTGTATTTGGCATTGTATCAGTTTCAAGGCACAACACGGCATCACGGCTTCTT
>CAZKHZ010000022.1:19162-25777 GCA_964552715.1 uncultured Chitinophagaceae bacterium
AAGTATAGTGCTGATTACGCACCATTTATTGTGCAAGAGCAATTTCCAAATCAGGATAGTGTTTTATTATTGATGAGTATGCCCCTTCAGTATCCAGAGTTCTTAAAACAATGGCAATTGATTTACCGAACTACAGAGGAGCCTATTAAACGCGATGAAGCATTTTTCATCTACAGACGAAATTTGTAATGAAGAAAATATTTTTATTTTTTATTTTCTGCTTCCTGTTTTCTGTTTTTACAAAGGCTTCTCCGCCCGATACATTGAGATATTTTGATGGCTCATTCAAATCACTCAAGCGTGAATCGGTTCGGCTAAAACAACCTTATGCTTTGTTGTTTGGTGCAAGCTGGTGCGCGCCTTGCCATGCATTGCAGCGCGATGTTTTAAACAGTGATGTTATTGCTTCGTTTGCCAACAGTCATTTTCTTATCAAATATGTTGACCTCGAAAGTTTTGAAGGTTTGGAAGTTAATAATGAGTTTAAGATAAATCAACTGCCTACTATGTTATTCTTTGACCCAAGTGGAAAGAAAATAGATGATATAGTTGGCTTGGTTGAAATCAATCAAATGTACAAGCGAATGCGCATCAATTCTGGCATTCCAATCAGCAGGGTCTATGAAACGTTTTCTAACGACACTATTACTGAGGAGTAAGTTTCAATCACACCTTCTGTAAAACAAAAGAAGCCCGATGCAAAGCATCGGACTTCTAAATATCTTGTTTTATTAATTTTTACATTTCGCTGAAAATAGATGCTGTGCTTTGTCTTGACTTAGCCCTGTCAGCGTTAGCTTTTTCGATGTTGCCAAGTTGTGCGAAAAGCAGACTGCGCTCCATGTAGTAGTCGCTTCTTTTGCTGCCGCTGCTCATTTCAATCATTGTTGTAAGGCTTTCAATCGCTTTTTCAGGTTTGTTCATTTGCACATACAAGTCATACATTTTTACGTGAATCAACAAGTTGTTTTTCTTGTAAGGTAAAGCCTTATTAAGGTT
Organism: uncultured Chitinophagaceae bacterium; assembly: GCA_964552715.1. Lineage (GTDB taxonomy): Bacteria > Bacteroidota > Bacteroidia > Chitinophagales > LD1 > UBA7692. Next base: position 20,162 of record CAZKHZ010000022.1, read on the forward strand.
TTCGATTGCTGCATCATACCATTTTAAAGATGCCTGCGCCAAACCTAAGTAGTAGAATGTTTCTCCATCACCACCAGTTAACGCAACATATTTGTTGAAAGACTTGATGGCATATTCATGCACTCCGGCACGGTAATAAATTAAGCCTAAATAGTATTGGATGTTTTTAAAGTTGTTGCCAACCATTTCCACATCTTCAAAATCAGATTTTGCGGCATCCATATCCCCATTGCCAAGGTGTATTACACCTCTTTCATACAATGCTTCGGCAGCAGGTTTTAAATTTATTGCGCGAGTAAAATCTGCAATCGCTTCTTCTGGACGCTCTAAATTTTTATTCACCAACGCACGTAGGTAAAAATATTTGTAGCGGTCGCTTGCAACAGATATTGCTGAATTAAGACTTGTCAGCGCTTCTTCGTAATTACCCGATTGAAATGCTTTTTCGCCTTTCACATAAGCCTCTTCGTGTGTAAAAGCAGGTGCGGCATACGATGCAATTCCTATAGCTACAATTGAAAGTGTTGTGAATATTTTGTTCATATTAAAATAGTATTAGTTACCCACCTTTACGCAATCCAAAACAAAAAGTTACAGCACTAAATAAAAATCGAACAACTATAGATTCTTTTATGTTTGTTCAAGGTTCAAATTGAAGTACTCATGCAGTTTTTTACGAAGTCCTTTTTTAAATTTTTTGATGCGCTTGAAAAGAATAACAACAAGGTGTGGTTTGATGCCAATCGGCATTTGTATGAGGAGCATGTAAAGCAGCCATTCAAAGCATTGGTAACTTCGGTATCTGAAAAATTGGCTAATGACCTACCCGAAATCAATCGAAATATTCCTAAAGCAATTTTCAGAATCAATAAGGATATTCGATTTTCAAAAGATAAGTCGCCTTACAAGAACAATGTGGCTGCAGTGTTTTCAAAAATAGGTACGCAAGACATGGAGTATCCGGGTTTTTACATTCACATTGGCAGCAAGGAAATTTTAGTTGGCGGAGGAATGTATATGCTGGATAAAACGCAGTTGGCAAAAATCCGTCAGGAGATTTATTACAATCCGGAGGTGTTTAAGAAAGTGATTAACGATAAATCGTTTAAGCGTGTTTTTGGCGAATTAAAAGGCGACAAGAATAAAGTGCTAGAGCCAGACTATAAGGAGTTTGCTAAGGAGCAGCCTTTGATAGCCAACAAGAGTTTTTACTATATGACGGAATTGAAAAAAACAGACACAATGTTGGATGGATTAGATGAAACTTTGTACAAACAATACTTTAAACCGGCTTATAAATTCAATGCTTTTTTAATCAATGCTTTGAGAAACGATTAGAAAATGAAACTACTGATATGTTGTAATTCTCTTTCGCAAATTAATCAAGTTGTTAACTGGTTAAATGTAAATGCCGAGAAGCAAAGTGATAATCTGTATAAGTCTGCACAGCACGAAATCACCTTGCTTGAAATGGGCTATGGAGGTTTTCAGGTTGGGTTTCATATTGCCAATCATCTTGTTGCTAATCAATATCATTTGGCATTAAAGGCGGGTTTTTCAAATGCTTTTAAAGACAACATTGCAGTAGGGGAGGTGGTGAATATTATTAACGATAAGCCTGCCGATACTGGTGTATCTTCTCATGAAGGTTTCAAAGACTTATATGAATTGAATTTGCTTTCGATAAATGATAAGCCACATCAAATGGGTGGCTTTGTAAATAAAACCAATGCCTATTTGAATGTGTTTTTACCTTTCAGAAAAGTGCTGTCGCTTTCGGTAAATACTGCTTCAAGTGATATTGCTTTGCGCGGTTTAAGAGTAGCGAAGTATAATCCGCATATTGAAACCAGCGATGGAATTAATTTTGCATATACCTGCTTATTCAGGCAGCAGCCTTTTTATCATTTAAGTGCTGTGGAACAAAATTTTGTTTCTGGTGAAAAAAATACAGAACTTGCGCACAAGAATCTAAACGAATTTGTCATTGATATTATTCAAAAAATATAGCAAACATGGAAGCAACAGCCACTCATCCTGATTTAGTAATATATCGCGAAGCGCAAGCCAAAACAGATGTGGAATTTCAAAAAATAGTATTGAATCCCTTTAGTTACAATCTGTTTCTATTTAAATCCCTTCCAATGGGTTTTATTGCAGGCTTGAAAGTGAAATCCTTAACCGTAGAGAAGTGTGAGGTTACTGTGCCTTATCGCTGGTTAAACAAAAACCCTTTTCAATCTACCTACTTTGCGGTGTTGGCAATGGCAGCAGAAATGAGCAGCGGCATGATGGGCATGATGGGAACCATCAAATCAAAACCATCAGTTGCGGTATTGGTAACAGGTATTGAAGCTGAGTTTGTAAAGAAGGCTACCAGCAGCACAATATTTACTTGCGAAGATGGTAGATTGATTCGCGATGCTATTGAATTGGCTATCTCTTCGGGCGAAGGCACAACATGCCGCACAGTTTCTACAGGTGTATCTAAAGATGGTGTTTTGGAAGCACGTTTTTGGGTTACTTGGAGTTTTAAAAGGCGCGGTAAATAAGTCTTTAAAACTGCTTCAGATAAACATAGTCGGAGATGATAGATCCTTGATCTCCGGTGGTGCTGGCGCTCATCAACAAGTAGCCTTTCTTTTTCATATCATTTAAAACAGCAGTTATCTTTTTAAGGTTATCTGGTTCGTTTTTTTCGGTGAAAGCACCTAACTCAATAATCTCTTGCTTACCATCTTCGTAAGTGATAAATATTTTGGAGCCAACATAATATGCGCCTGATGCCACAAACTTATTGGCATCAAAAACACGCACCAACGCATAACCTCCCTGCTGACTTTTCTGCGCATTCACCAGCACCGAAAATCCTGCAAGCATTACCAACAAAAGAATTTGCTTCATCATTTTTTACTTGTTTAATTTCTTTTCAAAAAATTCAATTCGCTCTTGTTGTTCCTGTATTGCCTTCAACAATATCACCGAAAATTTTTATAGTCAATACCTCGTAGTTCTTTGCTTTCATCTTTTGGTTTTGTACTGTTCAAGAGGGGCACTAAAACTCCTTGCCAATTGGGTGGAAGTTAATTGTACTCAATTATACAAAAGCATTCAAGCCAGTAATATCCTGTCCGGTAATCAGCAGGTGAATATCGTGTGTTCCTTCGTAGGTAATTACGGTTTCTAAATTCATCAAATGGCGCATGATAGGGTATTCGCCTACAATGCCCATGCCGCCAAGAATCTGGCGCGACTCGCGCGCAATGTTCAAAGCTATTTCGCAACTATTTCGTTTTGCCATGCTGATTTGACCAGCTGTTGCTTTGCCTTCGTTCTTCAAAGTGCCTAATCGCCAAACTAACAATTGTGCTTTGGTGATTTCGGTAATCATTTCTGCCAATTTCTTTTGTTGCAATTGGAAGCCTGCAATTGGTTTGCCGAATTGAATTCTTTCTTTGGCATAGCGCAAGGCGGTGTCGTAGCAATCTAACGCTGCACCAATAGCACCCCAAGCAATACCGTAGCGGGCTGTTGAAAGACAACCCAATGGACCTTTCAGCCCTTCTACATTTGGCAACAGATTTTCTTTTGGAACTTTTACATTATCAAACACAAGTTCACCTGTGATAGATGCGCGCAAACTCCACTTACCGTGCATGGTAGGTGTAGAAAAACCTTCCATGCCGCGTTCCACAATCAAGCCTTTTATTTTACCGTTCTCATCTTTTGCCCACACCACTGCAATGTCGGCAAAGGGAGCATTTGAAATCCAAGATTTTGCGCCATTCAAAAGGTAGTGGTCTCCTTTGTCTTTAAAGTTTGTTTCCATGCCTGCGGGGTTGCTGCCGTGGTTGGGCTCCGTCAAACCGAAGCAACCAAACAGTTCACCCTTACCCAATTTCGGCAGGTACTTCATGCGCTGTTCTTCGCTACCGTATTTGTAAATTGGATACATCACTAAAGAACCTTGCACCGAAGCTGTAGAGCGAATGCCCGAGTCGCAACGCTCTAATTCCTGCATGATGATTCCGTATGAAATTTCGTCCAATCCACCACCGCCATATTTGGCAGGAATGCTAGGACCATAAGCACCTATTTCGCCCAAGCCTTTTATAATGTGGCGCGGAAATTCTGCGCGTTGGGCATAGTCCTCTATAATTGGGCTTAATTCTTTTTTTACCCAGCTTCTAACGCTTTCACGAATTAGTTTTTGCTCGTTGGTAAGCAGGTCGTCAATTAAATAGTAATCGTGGTGCTGATATAAATCCTGACGCATGTTTTGTTATTAGGCTTCAAACCTATGCAAATAAGCGGCAACAAGCAAGGGGTTTTTGAGCAATTAGGATTTCATTTTAAGGGAGATGGCTACCCGCTACTAATCTGGAAATACTTGGTTCTGACTTGCCAGTTGGTAAAACTCAAATCAACTTTTTTGTGTAAACCTGATAGTAACGTAATAAAGCAAAGTATTCACAGCCATCATTCCAGCAAATAATAAAAAGTAGGACGCACCAGTAAATTCGCTGAAAAAGCCTTTGCTACCAATGCTGCTATTTATAAATGAAACGAGGATGTTGCCCAAAAAAACGGTGAAGAACCAAAGCGACATCACCGTGCTTTTCAACGGCTGAGGTGAGGCTGCAAAAGCATATTCCAAACCTGTGATGGAAACCATTATTTCGGATGTGGTAAGAATGGTATATGCCAACAACTGCCAAGCAATGTTGAGTTTTATTCCGGCATCAATTTGTTGTTGAATCCATGCACTTAATAGGAAGGTAAACACCATCAAAATAAATCCCCAACCTATCTTTTTTGTTGGGGTTACTTGCACTCCGATTCTTTCGAGTAGCGGATAGATAACTACAGAAAACAATGGAATAAATACTAAAATCAAAACTGCGTTTACTACTTGTATTTGTTCACTAAGCCATGTAATGCCCATGAAGTTTAAATCCATTTTAGCCGCCTGCAACACCCACTCAGAACCGTTTTGATCATAAAGTGCCCAATACAAAGGGATAAAAGTAAATACCAAAAGAACCTTTGAAAGGGCTTTTACTTTTTCACTGAAAGTCATTCCATCGGCACTGCTGTTTTGAGGCGGGATTAGTTTGTATTTTTTAGTGCCAGCAAGAAAAATTATTAGCGCAACCAACATTAAAACCCCCGGAACGCCAAACGCTACTTGCGCACCTGCGTACTTTTTTAGAATAGGAGTAATTAACATAGAAAAGAACGCACCTAAATTGATAGAGAAATAAAATACATCATACAGTTTGCTGATTTTTGGGTCTTCGGGGTTATCAAACTGGTCGCCAACCATTACACTTACATTGGGCTTTACGCCACCTGCGCCAAGGGCTATCAGCATCAAACCCACCACAAACATTTGATAATTACTCTCGAAAAAAGCAAGCATGAAATGCCCAATACAATAAAGTACACTCAGCCAAACAATTGTTTTATATCTTCCTAAAACCCTGTCGGCTAGATAACCGCCAAGAATGCAACAGCCATAAGAAATGGCAGTGAAAAGATGCGTGATTTCGTTGGAGTGCGCTTCGGCTTGATTTTGTAAAGCTGGGTCGCCTGTTGGGTTAAAAAAGTTACTAA
>CAZKHZ010000023.1:0-13969 GCA_964552715.1 uncultured Chitinophagaceae bacterium
GAATGGAAGCGTACAGTCTTCTAAAACTAAGCCGAGGAAAAAGCCGCTGACTTCTTTTTGCACATCTGCAAGTTCGTTTCTGAAAACGGAGAATATCCCATCGCACACCACAGTGATTTCGGCAAAGATGGAGATGTTGTGGTCTGACTCTTTTGGCTTTACTTCGATACCTACCACCCGTGTATTTTCTTTCGACTTTCGACTTTCGTCCTCTGCCCCTTCTTCTGCTATTAGCTGCTTGGCTTCGGCTTCAATACAAGTAACGCTTGCTTGTGCTTTGGCTGCTGCGCGCAGTTGCTGCAAGAACTTTCCGTTGTGAAAGCCTCTACCTGTGAATGCTGTTTCGTTTTCGCTTTTGGGGTAAGCAACGGTGATGTGTTGTTTGTGATTAAAAAGAGCGTAGCCATTTATCTCTTGAGCATCAAAACCGAGCAGGGTGTTTTCTAAACCCAGAGATTTTAATTGCTGCACGCCACCGGGTTGCAACAATTCGCCAATGATGCGGTCTTGCTCGCGCCAGTCTTTTTCGATGAGGGCAACTTTAATGCCTTGTTTGCCGAGGTATGCAGCAAGTGCTGCTCCTGCTACTCCGGCTCCGGCAATGGCTACATCAAAAGTTTGTTTGTTGTTTAGCATAAGTTTTGTTTCACGCAGAAAGTTTTTTCACGCAGAGAAAAGGAGAGCGCAGAGGTTTTTGTATTCTTTTTGTCCCTCGACTCTCGTCTTTCGTCCCTTTTTTAGAAAAACACTACTTGTTCAAGGGTTGGTTCTTTAAGTTCTTTCCATTCATAATTTGAAGGCTTGAGGATGGTTGATTTAGCCGTTTCAACGGCTTTGAGGATTTGGGTGGCAAAGGGTGTACTTGCCGAAGTTTTGCTTTCAATTTTTGCTAAAGCTTCCAACATGAATGTTCCGGCATCTTGCAGGGTGTTGGTATAAACCATCATTTTTGCTGCAAGGGGCTTTCTGATTTTTACCACACCTGTAAACACATCGGGGTTATTATAAACCTCAGCTATCGTAGCTACCGCCATCACCTGCGGAATGGCGCAAAAGCGGAACACGTCAGGATTCTTCAATATTTGCAGATAAGCAATGCACTCGGGCAAGTGTTGCAGCGAATCACATACCATTTCGTTAAGGCAAGAAAGCGATAAATTGTTTTTGCTGTTTTGGGCAAACCAATCGAAGCTAGCGGCATACTTTTGCCAAACTTCTTGATGCCAAAAGATTCTGCCCTGAAGCATGTCTTCGTTGTAGTCGCGCACGATGTTGGTTTTTTGCAACATCAAACCCATTGCGTTTGAAATTTCAAGTTGATGTTTTAACCTAAAATCTTCGTAGCCCGAAGCGGAAAACAAACCTGACAAGCCATAGCCCACCAAACCCGCCACATAATGACAATAGAGGTCGTAATCGGCTTTGGTTTTTAAATCATGCTGCGCAAAGTGCGCCATGCCTTCGCCCATTTTGCGGGTGATGTCGGCAATTACCTGCTGATATTTTTCACCCAAAGAATTGAAAGCGCGCGCCACTTTATAGTAGTGTAGCAGCAGGTGGCGGTAGTGTTCGCTGTCGCCAATGTTTTGGAGGCGCAGTTGTTCGTTGCCACAGTGTTTGTGAAAGTTGTGCAGCAGGTCAAGCTTTTTATCAAGCGGTAAATTCATGTCATCCTCAATGGTGTCTAAGCCGCGAAGCGTGAGGTAGAAAATGCAAACCGAGTTGCGTAGTTCGGGCGGTAGTTGTTGAATAACAACAGCAAATGAGCGCGAAACTTTATTGAGTGCTGCGTTGCAAAACTCCATGTCTGCCATTTGGTAGGCAAGCACATCAAGGCTTTGACTTTCATTTTTTGGAAAAGAGGCTTGTGTTTTGAGGGCAATAATGGCACTCAGCTCTTTGTAGCTTTGGGGGATATTGTTCAAGAATGAGGGACGGGAAACGAGAGACGAGGGGTGAGGAGCTGAGGATTGAGCAGTGAGGGGGGAATTGCCGATACCCTTGCCTACTTTTATGGATGTTTGCTTCATGATTTTTTGATTTTGATGCAACACAAAAGTCATTTAACGGCAAACCGTAAACGCTTGGGATGGCGAAGGCGCACCCTACAAACCGTCTAAACTTAGCAATAGGTTGAAAATGAATGCTTTGCTTAGGCTTTAATTTCGTTGCTTTGTGCCTGTTGTGTGAGAGTTTAGACTTGTTTAAACGAAATGGAAAGTCCGAATAGCTACATTTGTACCGTGAAATTCTATATGTTGAAGAAGTATGCTTGGTCTTTATTGCTGATACTAATGTGCAGCCTAAGTGTTTTTGCCAAAAAAGACAATGGTAAAATATATGGCTATTGGATAAACGAAAAGAAAGACCTCGTAATTTTTATCTATGAAAATGAGGAGAATGTAGTGCGCGGCAGAATTGTGTGGATGTCTGATTCGCTAGATGAGTATAAAACCCCGCTCAGGGATGTGATGAACAACGAAGCAAAGTTGCGTTCGCGTAAATTGGTGGGCTTGAACATTTTAGAAGATTACCGATTTGACCGAGATGGCAATGAATGGGAGGGAGGCAAAATTTATAATTTTGAAAACGGAAATACCTATCGTGGTAGGATGTGGATTAACAGTGTGGGTGAGTTGAGGGTGCGCGGGCATTGGTGGATTTTGTGGTTTTTGAGCCGCACCAAAACTTGGTCACGGGCTATTTCACCAGAATTGATGGATGTGATAGTGAGAAAGAAATAATAAAAAAGGGACGATTGGCGAAAGATGAGGGACGAAGAAAAACGCCCCTTGTACTTTGCCCCGCGACCCTTTCAAAAAAATAAAACGATTTGAACGAAGGCTTACTATACATAGGATTTTCGCAGTGTGTGTTTGCAGCTTTGGTTATTTTTAGCCGAAAGCGCAAGGCAACGCACGAGCGTGTGCTTGTATGGTGGTTGCTGGCGATTGCCCTAAAGTTTTTGGTGTTGATATTAAAAATGTATCACGATGAATACTTTGATGCAGAGTTTGCCACGGGTTTGATTCCATTCACTTTTGGTCCTTTTCTTTATCTATACACACGTTTCCTTACCGATGAGGATGCGCGGTTTAGGTTTATAGATTACAAGCACTTTGCGCCATTTTTCCTTTTTACGTTTTTGTACTTTGCCTACTTCCGCGAGCGGGTTTCGTTTGACGAGGACAACTTTTTGGGCAACGATGAATACCTGTGGGTGCGTATGTTGTTTGCCGTTTGCATCGTCACATCGGTGGTAGTGTATGCTTCGCTCACGTCTATTCAAATCCGCACTTTTCTCAAAAGCTTTCGCCACAAGTTTTCGTTTGAGTCGGGCAAGCAGCGCATTTATTGGCTGCAGTTTATCAATGTTTCATTCATTATTACTAATGGCATTTATCTTGTTGCCGGAGGTTTGAATGCCGTAGGCTATAAAAAGATGGTGGATGTGGATTTGCTGTCGGGCACGGGCTTGATATTTATGGCTTACGCCATCAGCTTTTTTGGTTTAAAGCAAAAAGGATTGTTTAAAAATCCAGATGATGAGTTTGATATTTTGCGTAAAGAATTTGTGGCAAAAACTGAATTGCAAACTGCCAACAGCGAGCTGAAAAATATTTTGCAAGAAAATAATATCAAAGCCAGCGAGGACTTGGACAAGAGCATTGCCGAGGAGGAACAGAACGAAGCCGGGCCCCCCACCGAGGTGGTAAAAAAGCCTTTGGTGAACGATGAAGACATGCACCGTATGCTGAAACGACTGCTGGAGTTTATGGATGCCGACAAGCCTTTCTTGAACCCCGAGTTGACCATTCAGGAACTATCGAACAGGGTGAATATTCAAAAGCATCATCTCACTTTTATTATCAATAATGGCTTGCACAAAAACTTCTTCAACTTCGTAAACGAGTATCGCGTGGAGGAGTTCAAAAAGAAGGCTATTAACAACAATTACGACCACCTAACGTTGCTTGCCATTGCCTTCGATAGCGGCTTTAACTCTAAGTCTTCGTTCAATAATATCTTCAAAAATATTACAGGTCAAACACCTTCGGAGTATAAAAAGGGGGAGGGGGAGTGAAATAGACTTTCCAAGTTTTTGAAACTTGGAAAGTCTGCCTTTAAATCTGCTGCACGGTCGAAACGTTTATCTATCTCAGTTTGAAAAGTTAATTCATTGAAGAAATTAAATTGCTCGTCAGCATTTTTTTACCGCTGCACTTGAATGGTGCTGTTTGATGTGATTAGCATGTTTTAAATGTGCTTCAAAATGGTGGTTTAAATAGTACTAAACATTAATTCATAAATAAATATTATACTTTAGTACAAACTATAAATTAATTAATAAATAAATATTAAATCTTAATACAGACAATATCCTTATTTATAAATAAAAATTATAGCTTAGTACATACAATTTCTTTATTCATAAATAAAAATTATAGCTTAGTACATACAATTTCTTTATTCATAAATAAATATTAAATCATAGTACAGACTAAACTTTCATTTATAAATAAAAACAATAGCTTAGTACTATTGTAAACACCTATTTTAAGCAGAAAATGTCCATTTCACACCAAAAAACATCCAAATGAGCAAAATGATACGGGTTACGCCATTTTCTCTAGACACAATTGAAAGTGCATTATTCAGTGCCAAGGGTAAGTTGGACATTATTCCGCCTGCAAACAATCCGCTTACGGTAGCCACCACCACTCGGCTTAACAATATTACGGTTTCGCTTGCTGCGGCTATCAGCCAGCGTAGCATTGCCAAGGCGCTTTATAATGCCAACACGCCCAAAAAAGCTGCGCTGCGCGAGGAATGTTTGCTTTTGGTGCATCATTTTATTCAGGTGTTTAACCTGTGTGTGGCGCGCAAAAAGTTTAAGGCGGGCGAGCGCGCGCTTTTTCAATTGGAGATAGAAAGTAGTGCGCAACCGGAAATGGCTACCGACAGCGCGTTGATTATGTGGGCTAAATTTTTGATTGACGGAGAAGCCAGTCGCATTGCCGCAGGATTAGTGCCCATGAGCAACCCCCACATTGGCGAAGTGCAGGCGGCATATCAACTTTTTGCCGATGCCTACGGGCTGCAAAGCACCCTGAAAGATGCCTTGGACTTGAAGCAGGAAGCCGCACTGGCACTGGTGCCGCAGGCAAAGCGCGTGGTGAAAAAGGTGTGGGATGAGTTGGAGACTTTTTACAACGAAGAGAGCCACGAAAGTATGCGCAATAAATGTCGCGAATGGGGCGTGGTATATGTTACAAAAGGCTACCCCAAGCTGCTAAAAGGTAAAGTTATTTTGGGTGAAAATACAATAGCCGACCTTAAAATTGGCTTCGCAAAAGGGCGAAAAAAAATTGCCCTGCAAGCCGATAGCGGTTTTGAAATATCAACCACGCTGATGGGTAAACAAACCGTGCTAGTGCAAAAATTTGACACAAAAAATAAAGTGATGCAGCAATGGGATTTTAAAATCGTGCTGACTGAAGATGCGGTGCAGCAGGCGGAGTTTGGACTTTAGACTTTCAAGGTTTTATAAACCACCGTCAGGGTCTTCGACCGCTGACGGGGTTTCGCCACCCAGCCGATGGTCGCAGACCTCGGATGTGGTTTTGGGAAGGGTACAGGTTTCCCGTCATCAAGACTTTCACTAAGTATATGGCTTGAGGATGTTTGTTTTGGTAGAAATTGAAGGGAATGTTGTGAGGAAGAGGGTGGTGAAGTGGTAGGATGCTGTCAGACTTTCCAAGTTTTTGAAACTTGGAAAGTCTTGTACCAACAGGTGTTCGCGAATAAATATATTTTCGCAGCATGGCTAAAACAATCATAGCACCATCTGTGCTCAGTTCCGACTTTTTGCAATTGGGCAAGGATGTAGAAATGCTAAACCAAAGCAGCGCAGCGTGGATACATATTGATGTGATGGACGGTGTGTTTGTGCCAAATATTTCTTTTGGCTTTCCGCTGTTGCAGGCAATACGCAGAGGCACCAAAAAGTTTTGCGATGTGCATTTAATGATTGAAAAGCCCGAGCGATACATCACGCAATTTAAACAAGCCGGTGCCGACAATATCACGGTGCATTATGAGGGTAATCTTCATTTAGATTCACTGATTCATCAAATCAAAAATGCGGGCTGCACAGCCGGTGTGGCACTCAATCCGGCAACACCTGTGAGTGTGTTAACCGAGGTAATTCACCTGTTGGATGTGGTATTGATAATGAGTGTGAACCCGGGTTTTGGTGGGCAAAAGTTTATAGAGCGCAGTGTAGAAAAAGTGCGCGAGGCAAAGGCATTTATTGCAGCCAAAAATAGCAGCGCAGTGATAGAAGTGGATGGAGGCGTAACGCTACAAAATGCACCATTGCTGAAAGCCGCAGGTGCGGGGATATTGGTAGCGGGCAACACAGTTTTTGCATCGGCAAATCCGATAGAAACCATTGCAGAACTGGCACTGTAGGTGATAACTGATGATACATTTTTATTCAAGGTGCGTGGGAACAATATGGATTTCTGCAAGCGCATGATTTATGTTATTGATATTCTGAAAGACATGATGTAGCAGTTGGAAACAATACTCAAATGGATGGTGTCAACAAATTCAATTTCAACACAATAGTATAAATCACACATAGGGTGAAGCAATTTTTTAAAGATTTCAAGCACGATTTACCAGCAGGGCTGGTAGTTTATCTAGTGGCACTTCCGCTCTGCTTGGGCGTTGCCTTAGCATCTACAGGTCGCACCGATTTATTGTTCTCGGGCATCATAGCTGGAATGATTGGGGGCATTGTTGTTGGATTTTTAAGCGGCTCTACATTGGGCGTTTCGGGTCCGGCAGCAGGCTTGGTGGTGATTGTGCTTGGTGCAATTGAGTCACTTGGCAGCTTTGAAGCGTTTCTGCTTGCGGTGGTTATTGCAGGTGTTATTCAATTAATTGCCGGATTTCTAAAAGCAGGATTGATATGCTACTACTTTCCTTCTTCTGTAATTAAGGGGATGCTTGCAGCAATCGGTATCACTTTAATTTTAAAAGAAATTCCGCACGTGTTTGGCTATGATAAAAATTTTATGGGTGATATGTATTTTGACCAAACTGATGGGCACAACACCTTTACCGAGTTGTATTATGCAGTAAAATTCCATAGCAAAGGGGCAGTAATAATTTCAATAGTTTCAATAGTCCTATTGTTACTTTTTGATAGCCCGTTTGTTAAGCGGATTCAGTTTTTCAAATTTGTGCCGGGCGCATTGTTTGTGGTGGCTACGGGCATTGGTATCAACCTATTATTTGCAGGTGTGCTTCCAGATTTTGAAATGAAAGATGAGCATCTTGTTCAATTGCCTGTAGCAACAAATGCTTCAGAATTTTTTGGCTTTTTCAAGTTTCCTGATTTTACCCAATTTTTCAATATAGTAGTGTATCAAGTTGCGTTTACGATTGCTATTGTAGCAAGTTTAGAAACACTACTTAGTGTGGAAGCTACAGACAAATTAGACCCATTCAAACGCAATACCCCCACCAACAGAGAGCTGAAAGCACAAGGCATCGGCAACATAATTTCGGGTTTAATTGGTGGCTTGCCAATAACGCAAGTGATTGTAAGAAGCTCTGCAAACATCAACGCAGGCGGCAGAACAAAGTTGGCAACAATTACGCATGGAGTTATTCTTTTGTTATCCGCTATTCTTATTCCTGCGTTGCTTAATTACATTCCACTTGCCGCACTTGCATCTATATTATTGTTAGTGGGTTATAAACTATCAAACGTTTCACTATATCGAAGAATGTATAAATTAGGTTGGGAGCAATTCATTCCATTCATTACTACCGTAGTTGCTATTCTTTACACCGATTTGCTGAGAGGCATCGGCATCGGCATGGTGGTTGCTATTTATTTCATTCTTCGCAAAAACCACAAGCACTCATATTCTTACAAAAAAGAAATAGATAAAGATGGCGAAGTAATAAAGTTGATATTGTCTGAAGAAGTATCTTTTTTGAACAAGGGCAGCATTCAGTTAACGCTCAGTAAACTTCCTAAAGGTTGTAAAGTAATTATTGACGGCTCTAAATCAATGAATATTGATTATGATGTGCTGGAAATTATTCACGAGTTCAAGAGCCATCGCGCGGAGGCAAGTAATATAGAGGTGCAACTTATAGCCATACCCGAGGTGGAGAAAGTTGGCGCGCATTAAAAAGTGGGCTACTTTCAACCCCTAATGAAGAAAATATTTTTTGTTTTTCTCTTTGCGTTGCCTGCATTTATTTATGCGCAATACGATGGTTTGCTTTGGAAGATTACAAGCAAAAATTCCAAACAACCATCATACCTGTTTGGCACTATGCACACTACAGATAGCCGCGCTTTCACATTTAGCGAGCAAGCAAAAAAAGGCATTGAACAATGCGATGCTTTTGCAATGGAATTGCTGATGGATGACAATAGTCTCGACATTAGTTTAGTGATGAGTTTGGTTATGAAGGATGGAACTACTCTTCGGTCGCTATTTTCAGAAAAAGAATTTCAAACATTGGATTCGTTATTGGGTACCGCAACGGGGTTTCCTTTATCAATGTTAGATAATATTCAACCCATCATTTTAATCGCATTACTGGAGCAAGCAGGTTTGGGTAAGGATAGTTCGTTGCCGCTTGATTTGTACTTAATGGAACATGCAAAAGCGAAGAAGAAAAAGTTGTTGGGTATTGAAACTGTTGCTGAACAATTGAGTGCTTTGCAATCGCTTTCGTACAAAGAGCAGGCAGAAATGATTTCGGCAGAATTAAACAAGCAGCACGATAACAAAGCCGAAAATGATTCACTTTCACACTACTACTCAACAGGAAAGTTGGATAGTCTTTTAGCGCTTAATAACCGCAATCCAATGCCCGAAAAATTAGAGAAGGCATTGATTGAAAACCGCAATGAAATTATGGCTGAACGAATTGCAGATTTCATTAAAAAGCAATCCGTTTTTGCGGCTGTGGGTGCGCTGCATTTGCCTGGTGCAAACGGTGTGATTGAAAGATTGAGACGAAAGGGTTTTGTAGTAGAAGTTGTTCGCTAATGAATATTGCCCACTCGCAGCAAAATATTAAATCTCACTTTGTGAGTTTCGTTGCCCCAGCAATGTTTTAGTTTTCTTCAATCAGATTTATTGGGTTTTCACCAGCCCAAAGAGCAAAAACCAAAAGCTGCTGTTGAAGTAAAAATTAGGGAAGAGTCCTTCAGCATTTTGATATTGCTTATACAAGCTATTTCCTAATAATTACAACATCCAATTACATTTGCCGTTTCAAACAAAAACAAGAAGATGAATTTTAATGATTTGCTAACTTTATTGATGTTGGTTGTGCCGCCAACGTTAGTTTTTCTAACAGCATATTTTATGCTGAAACAACAGTCGCGCAAAGAGTTAGAGCTAAAAATGCTTGACCTAAAATTGCGCGATAATAAGGATATGAAAATCCTACGCTTGCAGGCTTATGAACGTCTCGCGTTGTTTTTAGAAAGAGTTTCGCCTTACTCACTTATATCGCGCTGCATAGAACCCGAAATGATAAGTCAGGAATTGCAATATGCCATTGTAAAAACCATTCGTGCTGAGTTCGAGCACAATCTTTCACAGCAAGTTTATGTAAGTGATAATGCTTGGAATTTAATTGTGCAATCGAAAGATGAAATCATTAAAACTATAAACTTGATTAGTGCGCAAGTGGCAGGTGATGCTTCGGCACATGAGTTGAGTCGCTATATTTTACAAGCAATTGGCAATGCCAATATGCCGTTGCCCACACAACAAGCTTTAGATTATTTAAAGGCAGAGGGAAGAGAGTTGTTTTAACTTATTCTTGAAGAATGAAGCCTCAATTAAAAAGTACAAGATAAACGTCAATGGCTAAAAAATTTACAACCGATTCAGGGATTGAAATTAAAAGAGTTTACGAGCCGACAAATACTGGCAACGAACAGCCCGGCACATTTCCTTACACGCGGGGTGTTCATGCCGAAATGTATCGCAGCAAGTTGTGGACGATGCGTCAGTACGCAGGTTTTTCTACTGCCGAAGAAAGCAACAAACGCTACCACTATTTATTGCAACAGGGTGTGATGGGATTGAGTGTGGCATTCGATTTGCCAACACAAATTGGTTACGACAGCGACCATGCACTTGCCGAAGGTGAAGTAGGTAAAGTAGGCGTAGCAATTGACTCTATTGAGGATATGCGCATACTTTTTAAGGACATAAAATTGGAAGATGTTTCTACTTCTATGACCATAAATTCCACTGCATATATTTTGTTGGCACTATACATTGCAGTTGCAAAAGAGCAGGGTGCCGACATCAAGAAATTAAATGGTACTATACAAAATGATATTCTAAAGGAATATGCAGCGCGCGGCACTTATATCTATCCGCCAAAGCCCAGCATGAGGATCATCACAGATATTTTTGAGTATTGCAATACTGAAGTGCCAAAGTGGAATACTATTTCCATTAGCGGTTATCACATTCGCGAAGCGGGGTCAACAGCCGTGCAGGAAATTGCATTTACATTGAGTAATGGAAAAGCGTATTGCGAGGCAGCACTTCAAAAGGGTTTAGATATTAATCAGTTTGGTCAGCGCTTGAGTTTTTTCTTCAATGCACACAATAATTTTTTTGAAGAAGTTGCGAAGTTCAGAGCAGCGCGCAGAATGTGGGCAAAGATTACACAGCAATTGGGTGCCACAGAACCGCGCGCGCAGATGTTGCGCTTTCACACGCAAACCGGAGGCAGTACATTAACTGCTCAACAGCCACAAAATAATATTGTGCGCGTATCGTTGCAGGCAATGGCTGCTGTGTTGGGCGGCACACAATCGTTGCACACCAATGGCTTTGATGAAGCATTGAGTTTGCCTACTGCCGAAGCTGCAAAACTAGCTTTGCGCACACAGCAAGTAATTGGTTATGAAAGTGGCGTTACCGATACAGTTGACCCACTTGCAGGTTCGTATTTTATTGAAAATTTGACCAATGAAATTGAAGCCGAGGCTTGGAAATATATTGAACGTATAGATGTGATGGGAGGTGCAGTAAGTTCAATTGAACAAGGATTTATGCAAGATGAAATTGCGCGTGCATCTTATGAATATCAAAAGGGTATTGAGAGTGGTGAAAAGATAATTGTGGGTGTAAATAAATTCACTGAATCAACAGGGGTGCAACCCGAGCCATTTAGAATTGATGATTCCATTCGCATAATGCAAAGTGAAAAGTTGGCGATTTTGCGTACTAATCGTAATTCAGCAGAAGCAGCCAATAGTTTAAAGGCAATTCAAGCAGCAGCAACAGATGGTAGCAACATTATGCCGCATGTGGTTCATGCGGTGGAGCAGCATTGCACATTGGGCGAAATATCAGATTCTCTAAGGCTGTTGTTTGGTGAGTATCAGGGTTAAGCTATAAGGTAAACGCTCCTGCTTCCATCACATCATGAAGATTTACACGTTGCTCTTTTGCTTGTTGTTTCCATCTTTTAAGTAGGTAAAATTTGTTAGTTGCATCGGCAACAAACAAAGGGGCATCCGTTATCTTGCGTACATCTGCTAAATGCACCTTTTGACTTTGTGAAAGCACAACTACATCTGCTTTAATTTTTTCAAAAGTCAACGCCTTTTTATCAATACTATCAATTACTAAAATACGCTTGCCTTTTGATATAAATCCATAGCCAAAATCAAATTTTACGTAGCTCGTAAATTCATTTAGTGGATACTCTTTTTGAACATCCATTTGCCACCAGTGATGGCGCACGTTGAACATCATGCTGCTAGAGTTTGCAAGCAAATCATCATCAAAATTTCTATAGATGTTGTTACCAATTGTAACTGCAATTGCTTGCTTACCTTTTATTGAATAAATAGTAAAGCATTCTTGCTTTTTTTGAAGTATATATTCATAACTGTTATAGGCAACTAACACTAACAGTACCACCAAAAACAAGAATGTATTTCTTACGCGAAGTTCTTGTATGAGTAAAATAAATAAAAGCATCAAAGCATAGATTAGTATAGCCTCAATACCATTAATAGTAATTCCTTGCAGAATAGCATAAGGAATATTGTCTAATGCGAAGACAAATTTATTTAGAAGCAGAGAAAGTTGATAAAATAACTTACCAATTATCCACTGTAAGGGATAGAAAATCTGTGCGGCAAACATTGCAATTCCTGAAACTATTAAAACATTGCCTACAGGAATCACAACCAAATTACTTATTAAAAAAAGATTTGGAAATTGATGGAAGTACAACAATCCTAAAGGAAAAGTTGTTGTCTGTGCAGCTATCGAAACAGCCGAAATATTCCAAGTCCAGTCAGCTATTTTATTCTTAAAAGCAAGTTTATGATAAATCAGCGGGTGCAGATAAACTATACCGAATACTGCAAGATAACTGAGCTTAAAACCTACCTCAGTCATTATGTATGGATCTGCAATCATCAGCAGCAGAGCTGAGGAGCCAATGATATTGTAGATATTTGGTTGCTGCTTCATTGCCTTACCCCCTGCAATCATACTGAACATCATGGCTGCTCTCATCACAGATGGACTCAATCCGGTTAGGCAGGCGTAAATCCAAATTATTGTGATGCTGATTATTGTTTGCCAAATCCGCATTCTGCGGCTGCGGTTCATAAAGAATAACAACTTTAATAGAACCACATATACAACTCCCACATGAAGCCCACTCACACTCAATACATGAAGTGCCCCAGAAGCAGCGTAAGCTTTTAAAACATCAGGAGTGATATAATCATTGTATCCCAAAAGCAATGCTCCTGCCACACCCAACTCATCTGGTGTAGCCACAAATTTTTTTATCTCATTCATCAGGCTTTCGCGCAGCCTGTAAATTGCTGTGAAGAATACATTCCCCTTCCCCGATGATATCCTTTTCCATTTGCCAGGCGTAGCAAATGCCTGATGATAGATATTGTGAAAAGTCATGTACTCTTTATAGTTGAATTGCCCAGGGTTTTTGGGTGGTTCAATTTCGTTGAACTTAGCACTCAGTATTATTACATCTCCATACCGAAGGGATGATGAGAGACTATCCTTCATAAACGAAACGGAAATCTTTCCAGAGGCGCGAACAGTTTTTTGAATACTGACTAATTGTTGCACACACAAAACAGCGCGAAGACTTTTTTGCTTTTCGATAGGTGGCTTTTCAATTATTGCAATGATGCAATCATGCTCATTTATTAATTTGCTGAAATGATGCGGACGAAAAATTTCAGTTTGCAGATAAGTAAGTAGATAGGACAACGCAACCACAGAGATAATAGGTGCAATGCCTGAGGTGTAGAAAATATGATGCCTAAGCCATATTCTTTTCAAAAAATTTAAGGAGACAATGACAATAATGCAGATAGCAAAAGTACAAGTGGCTACTAACGAATATCCGGGCAATAGTATATGAAGGATGATTCCTGCGATAAAAGGAATCAACAATCGAATAGCAGGATATTTACCCCAAAAGTTGCGCATGTGTGAATGCGTGTTTAGTTTATAATAGTTGAATATAAAAACTAGTAGTCACAAATTAAAAACTGCTCTTTTGAAAATAGTTACAGCTTTCTTTTCCTCCAATACTTTGGCTTTTGTTTGTGATGAGCAATTGCCACAATTAGTGCAATATTATCAAATACTTTATACACAATTTTAAAAGGGAAATTTTCAAGATTGAGTTTATGGTAATGCTTGAAATAGATGGGTTACGCAGAAGGGTTTACGCAAATTCTGCTTATTACTTTATTAAAATCTTCGATAAGTTTTGCTGCAAGAGTTGTATTTATTTTGCTGTACCATCTGATTGCATCTATGTATTCCTCTTCAGCTTCAGATAAAAAAGAGTACTCATAAACCAAACTCATCCTTAATTCGTTTTGTTACGTTCT
>CAZKHZ010000023.1:14069-25295 GCA_964552715.1 uncultured Chitinophagaceae bacterium
ACGTTCTTCTAAAATGCAAATTTCTTCGGGAGTAGCCTCATCGTGGTTATGTACCTCAATGTAGTCCACTTCATTTAACGATTGAAGATGCTTAATTAAAGCATCAGATTTGTCGTCATCAACTGTTATAGTAATTGTCTTCATAGATTCTGCGCTCAATCAAATTTAATCAGATTTTTTTGTACAACTACAGCATTGTAAAAATAAGGTCAGTTCTTTTCACTTACCCATAAAACCTTAATCTTGCACCCGATGGCTTTAATACTTCCTGTTCGCGGCATAGAGCCGAAGTTTGGCAACAATTGTTGGTTAGCACCTAATGCCACAGTGGTTGGCGAAGTGATAATGGGTAATGATTGTAGTGTTTGGTTCAATGCTGTTGTGCGAGGTGACGTGCATTTTATTCACATTGGCAACAAGGTAAACATTCAAGATGGTGCAATTATTCACGCCACTTATCAACAGGCACCAACAACCATTGGCAATAGTGTGAGCATTGGGCACAGAGCCATTGTACATGGATGTACTGTTCACGATAATTCGCTGATAGGCATGGGTGCCATTGTGATGGATAACGCAGTAGTCGAAGAACATTCTATTGTAGCAGCAGGTGCTGTAGTGAGCGAGAAAACAATTGTAAAAAGTGGATGGATTTACGCGGGCATTCCAGCTAAACCATTAAAGCAAGTGGATGAAAAAAACTTCAAGCATTTGATTGAGCGCATCAGTAATAATTATGCGATGTATGCCTCGTGGTTTGCGGAGCAGGAGTGAGATTAAAGCCTTTAGATGTGAGACAAGAGAAAATAAATAAGAATGGAAGATTTGCAACAAGAAGAAAAAGTAGTTTTAGTAGATGAGCAATGCAATGAACTTGGCACAATGCCAAAGTTAGAGGCGCATGAAAAAGGTGTGCTGCACAAAGCAATCAGTGTGCTGATTTTTAATGACCAAGGTGAAATGTTAGTTACACAAAGAGCATTTACAAAGTATCATTGGGCGGGCGTTTGGAGCAACACTTGTTGCAGCCATCCGCGTCAGGGCGAGAGCTTTAATGATGCTGCGCATCGCAGGTTGCACGAAGAACTTGGCTTTAAAACTCCGCTTAAAGAGTCCTTTCATTTTATCTACAAAGCCACAGATGATGCAACAGGATTGATTGAACACGAATATGATACTGTTTACACAGGAACTTTCAATGACTCCTTTCAATTCAACAAAGAAGAAATAAACGAGGTGCGCTGGATGAAGGTAGCAGATTTACTAGCTGATATTGAAAGCAATGCTGTGCAATATTCTTTTTGGTTCAAGATAATATTGAAGGAAATGCAGCAGAGAGGTATGCTGTAATTACTACTTCATTGCCACCAATCGCGCTACATATTTTCCTATTACATCAAATTCGAGATTTACTGTTTTTTCTGAACTGATATATTTGAGATTGGTATGCTCGAATGTGTAAGGAATGATGGCAACTTTGAACACATCGTCAAACACATCAAAGGCTGTGAGGCTGATGCCATTTACACAGATAGAGCCTTTTTCTACAATTATGTTTTCGGTGGAGGGAGTGTATTCAAACTGATAAATCCAACTGCCATTTTCTTCAATAACGCTGATGCAAGATGCTACTTGATCCACGTGACCTTGCACAATATGTCCATCCAATCTGCCATTCATCACCATGCAGCGTTCAAGGTTTATTTCATCACCTTCTTTTAATGCACCGATATTGCTTTTGCGCAATGTTTCGGCAATGGCTGTTAACGTGTGTGTATCGCTATTGCATTGCACCACAGTAAGGCAAACACCATTATGACTTACACTTTGATCCACTTTTAATTCCTTAGAAATCGCAGAGGCAACGGTGATATGCAAATTGCCCGCTTCGCTTTGCAGCGCAACAACTTTTCCTATTGTTTCTATTATTCCTGTAAACATTTTTTTGCGCTTTACTTGTTACACAAGCATTCCACCTTCTTTTAGTTTCTCTGATTGTTCGGCAACTGCAAGCGATTCGAGCATACCTTGTATTTCTCCATTCATAAATGCATCAAGGTTATACATACTCATGTTGATGCGGTGGTCGGTGATGCGACCTTGCGGATAATTATACGTGCGGATTTTTGCACTGCGATCACCAGTACTTACCAAGGTCTTTCTTCTGCCAGCAATCTCTGCTTCGTGTTTGCGCACAGCCGCTTCGTAGATGCGTGTTTTCAACATTTTCATGGCGTGTTCGCGGTTTTTGTGCTGGCTTCTTTCGGCTTGGCACTCCACCACCACACCCGTTGGAATGTGCGTTAAACGCACCGCACTCTCTGTTCTATTCACGTGTTGCCCTCCCGCACCGCTAGCGCGAAATACATCTAAGCGAATATCAGCTTCGTTCACATCCACTTCCACCTCATCGGCTTCGGGCAACACCGCCACCGATGCTGCCGAAGTGTGGACCCTGCCTTGCGCTTCGGTTTTAGGCACCCGCTGCACACGATGCACACCACTTTCAAATTTCATGGTGCCATACACATTATTGCCCGATACTTCCAACACTATTTCTTTATAACCTCCGGCAGTGCCTTCGCTGGCGTTTACAAGGCTCACATCCCAGCCTTTCAATTCGCAAAAGCGCGTGTACATGCGCAGTAAATCGCCCGCAAAAATACTTGCCTCGTCCCCGCCTGTGCCTGCACGAATTTCCAACATCACATTGCGCTCATCTTCGGGGTCTTTGGGCACAAGCAGTTTTTTAAGTTCGTCTTCTATGCTTTCTTTCTCGCCTTCCAATTGCTCCAAATCCTGCTTCGCCATTTCGCGAAACTCTTCGTCTTTCTCTTTGTTCAGTATTTCTTTGTTGTTGTCTATGTTGCCCAGCACCAACTTGTAGCGGTCGTAGGCATTCACCACTTCTTCTAGCTCGCGATACTCTTTGTTGAGTTTCGTAAATTGCTTCATATCGGCAGTTGCTCCTGGGTCCGATAGCATTTTGCCTATTTCTATAAATCTGCCCTTAAGTGATTCTAACTGTGAATACATATTGTTCTCTCGCTATCAGCGTGCGAAAGTAATATTTCAACGGTCACCTTTTTACGTTTATGCTAATCTGCCTATGAAGGGGAATTAATCTGATTACACTTAAATTTTTTGTAGTGATAGTAGTTTCTTGCGATTTTTTTGTTTAGCACTAAATAATTTTTGAGTTTTAATAAAATTGCTGATGCTATCGTTTGTCAATCATTAAGGTTAAATTTGCTAACATCTGAGTTCATAATGAATTTTAAAAACCTAATCAGCAGCATCTTATTTTTGTTTGCCTCGGCAGTTTATGCAAGCAGTGCCGATTCGGTTCAGGTGTATGTATTCTTTTCTGAAACATGCCCTATTTGTCAGAGCGCAACTTTGAATCTAAAAGCTGTTTATGCTAAGTTTCAAGATAGGGGAATTAGATTTGACGTTGTGTTTCCAAACACTAATGTTTCTGACGAAAAGAGCATCGAAAAATTCAGCAAAAAGTATAAGTTACCATTTGAGCATAAAATTGACGAGCAACAAGCATTAACAAAAAAATTCAGCGCAACGATAACTCCAGAAGTTATAGTTGTAAATTCACTTACCGATGAAATTCTTTACAGAGGAAAAATTGATAATGGATTTGAATCCATCGGCAAAAAAAGAACTGTAATAACTGAGCATTATTTAAATGAAGCCCTACTTTCAATTTTAGAAAACAAACCAGTTAACATAAAAGAAACAAAGCCTGTAGGCTGCTTTATTATCAAACAAAATCAATAATTATGAAGAAGTTTTTACTGCAAATCGTTTTTACTACCGTACTGTTTTCTACTTCGTTTGCACAGAGTGTAAACTATAGCGAACACATTGCTCCAATAATCTACAGCCATTGCACAAATTGCCATCGCCCGGGCGAGATTGCACCATTTCCACTTACCAATTATCAGGAAGTAAAGAACTGGTCAACCATGGTAAAATATGTTACCGATATTAAGTTTATGCCACCTTGGAAAGCTGACCCAACTTATCAACGCTATCAGAAAGAGAACTTTTTGAGCGATGTGCAAATTCAACAAATAGCACAATGGGTTAATGACGGAATGCCGCAAGGCAACCCCGCGTTGGAACCGGCATTGCCAACTTTTCCAACTGGCTCTCAAGTTGGTGTGCCCGATTTGGTTTTATCATTTGCCAAGTCGCATACCATCAAGGATAACAACACAGATGAATACCGTTATTTTGTGTTGCCTACAGGTTTGACGCAAGATAAAGATTTGATTGCTTTGGAAATGCGCCCGGGTAATAAAAAAATTGTACACCACGCATTAATTTGGGCTGACACAAGCGGTGATGCTGCGGCTGCTGATGCTGCCACGCCCGAGTATGGATATACTGGCGGTGGTGGAGGTGCTAGCGGGCTCGATAATCAATTACCAGGTTACGCACCAGGCATGAAAGTGCAAGTACTTACTAAAGGCATTGCGCAAAGACTACCCAAAAACAGCGACTTGAAATTGCAGATTCATTACGCTCCTTCCTCTACTGTTGAAACTGATTCATCTAGTGTGAATTTATTTTTTGCGCCTCAGCCAGCAACAAGGTATATGAATAGCCATGTATTGGTGCCTTTGCCAGGTGTGCTAGTTAACGGTCCATTTATTATTCCAGCCAATACAGTAAAGGAATTTCATGGCACTTTTACAGTGCCTATTGATGTGAGTGTTTTTTCTGTAAGTCCGCACATGCACTTGCTGGGTACACACTGGAAAGTATATGCCGTGAAGCCGAATGGCGATACCGTAAATCTAATTAGAGTAAACAAATGGGACTTCAACTGGCAAGGCTCTTTTGCTTTGAAGCAATTGATTCATCTGCCGGTAAATTCTGTAATTCACGCCTTTGCCGGTTATGATAATACTATCAACAATCCGCTCAATCCAAACAATCCGCCAAAGCAGGTTTCGTGGGGCGAAGGCACAAAGGATGAGATGTATTACCTGCCAATATCCTATCTCTTTTATCAGCCGGGCGATGAAAACTTAGTGTTTGAAGACGTCACATCAGCTATTGGCGAAAACAAAATTTTTACCATCGGCAACACACTGTATCCAGTTGCACCTAATCCTTCTTCGGATGTTGTAAAAATAGGCTTCACGTTGCGCGAAATTTCAAAAGTGAACATTGCTATTTTTAACCTAGAGGGTAGAAAAATAATGGATGTGATTGATGGGCAATTGCACTACGAAGGCTTGCATACATTAGACGTAAATACTTCGCAATTGTCGCAAGGTCTTTACGCATTGGTGATGGAGGCTGGCGGCAAAAAACAAACGCAAAGGTTTATGGTTTCAAAGTAAACCTCAGCCATTAAAAAGTAAAAGCGCGACTCTTTGAGTCGCGCTTTTTTTATGGATAATTTTTTGACAAACTATCAAGCTGTGCGAGTTGAAGCCGTCACATAAAAACTTCTAAGCACTTTTGGTTCCTGAAATTATTATAAAAAGATTTCTGGAAGGTTTTGGGTTTTGGAAACTCATGCAGATAAATTTTGGGAAGTTTTTGGGTTTCGGAAGTTTGACAAATTAAAATGCAGAGATACTTTTGGTGCTGTAAGTAAAAACAAAAGGAGTTCTTGGCTGCAACATATCCACAAAAGTCTTTACACAAAATGTTACTGCTAAAATAATACGTGATTTAGCGAAGCAAAACAAACCTGCTGCCTGGCTGCGGCAAAATGATTTTAGTTTTGTTGCCATGCGACTGCTGCAACAAATTATACAACTTAGGAATGTTGGATTTTGCAATGCCTTCGGGTGCTGAAGGATTAAATGGATGAAAGAAATTTTCCCAATGCGTAAGCACCATAATTTTTGGTTGCGCGATGTCAATAGTTCGCTGCAAGTAGGCAATACGACTGCCTGCTGTTGCAGCACCAGAAAAACTAACATCTACACCTTTTTCTTTTAATAACGTAGCAGGAAACAAACCAACAGAATCTTTACAAGATGAGGATTGCGTGAAAATTCTGAATACAGGTTTGCCGTTTTCCATAAAGTCAATCAGATAAGTGAGTGCTGTTCCCAACTTCCATTGCTTTGCACGATTGGGCAATTTTTTTAAGGGCTTTTTTGCATTGCCTTTGTATAATGTAATACCTAAAAAATGTGGCGGATGCGTGCCCAAAAATGCCATGCTGCGCACACTACTATCGCTGTTATACAACCATGTTCCCTCTTGCAAATGGTTAACGGCAAATTGCTCAGCGTCCACAATTTTTTTTAATGAAGTAGGGGCTAACAAATTCTTGGTAGAGTTGCTGCAAAACACTGTTGCATCAGGATTTAATCGGGCAGCAATAGCGGGCAATTCAATAATGTGGTCGTAATGCCCGTGACCAACAAATACTGCTTTGGTTTGATTTAAAATTTCATTGCTATATATTTTTTCTACAAGGGCAGTGTCGGGTATAATCTTACCAAAAGCAACTTTTTTTATTGGTGGATTGCTTATGAAAGGGTCAATGATAATTGCTGTGGTTTTGTAGCGCGCAATCACTCCTGCTGTTCCTGTATTTATCCATTCCAAAGTATCTTTTGCATTGGCTGCAATAGTGATGGTTTCACTTTTGCTAATAATGCTTGTGTCATGGATTTTTTTGCTGCAAGCAGTGATAGAGAAAATGAAAACAAGAATTGGAAGGAGTTTTTTCATTAAGAACATGGAGTTGCTAAATATATAAGATGCTCTTTCTAAGAGACTATTAATTTGGGGGTCTGACCAGAACCAATTCGCATTCACTTTTTCAGGCATAAAATACTTGTAACCAGTGCTTTGTAAATATTTTACCGATGTAAACTTATCAATATTCATGTGTTCCCAATTTGGAACAAAAGTAAAATATAGTTTACGTTATTTTACTTTCCCTTACAAAAGTAAAATAACGAGGTTTATGGTTCTTACATGCTATGGCGTGTGAAAAAAGGAAGCGCTTTTAAGTCATAATTAATTTTTTCTATCGAAAAAGCCTTTTGTTGATTTTAAAAACCAAAGACGTGCCCAATAACCATCAACTCGAAACAAAAATCATAAACTCTAAAAATGGTTCAAATGCAAAAGCATCTGGTTTAATTTGTTTAAAATGAGTAACAGGTATATTCCAGCTTATGATTTCTGCATCGGCTGATATTACTATGAATTGACTTCTTTTTACTGAGCGATAGTAACTAATTGTTCCTTTTGATAATGTTCTTTCAGAGAAACAACATTCATCTTTGGCATCACTAATTTTCCAAAATAATTGGCTTCTTCAATTAAAGGAAAACCAGAATGAATAAATGTGCGAAAACCAATATCCATGTACTCATGAAGTTTAGATGCAACTTGTTCACCACTGCCTACAAGCGCGCTTCCGCAACCCGAAAAAATTTTGCCAACATAACTCCACACCAAAGGTTCTATAAAACCTTCGCTGTCTGCTTGCTTGCGCAATTCATCCTGACGAAAAACTCCATAAGATGAAGCATCCTGATGCCGTGCCCGAATGTTGAGCACCTCTCGTTCTTCTAATTTTGAGATTATTTTTTTTGAGTAAGCTCTTGCCTCATTTTCTGTTTCGCGCACAATCATGTGCATGCGCAAACCAAAATCAATTACTCTGCCATGTTTGTATGCAAGCTCCGATACCTCTTCAATTGTTTGTTGCATCATCTCTTTCTTTTCAGGCCACATCAAATAAACATCCGCATACTTTGCAGCCACCTCTTTTGCCTCTTTAGAAATGCCTCCAAAATAAATCAAAGGACGTTGATTGTATTTAGTTTTTGCTGGTGCAGCATCTAAATGAAATTGGTAGTATTCTCCATCAAAATGAATTTCCTCCTGCTCCCATCCCTGTATTAAAATGTCAAGGATTTCTGATGTGCGATTGTAGCGCACTTTGGAACTTTCTTTTCTACTAGGATAGTCAGACGAGATGGCATTGATAATGAAGCGACCTTTGGATGCTTGATCCAATGTGCTTAACATTCTTGAAAGTGTAGTTGGATAAATTTCGCCCATGCGCAACGCCACAATCGTGCTTATATTTTGGGTGAATGGCTGGGCTGCAGTGGCAAAAGCAAGCGGATCCATCCCTGTGTCATAAGCAGTGGGCAACAAGGCAGCTTTGAAACCATTTCTGTCGGCTGTTTGTAAAATATCCAAGCAATGTTCATAGGTGCTCGCGCGAGTTTTGTCTCGCTCGCCCAAATATGCAGTATCGCCATCACTCATATCACAAAACCATGAAATTTCAGCTACTTGTTCGGGTGTTTTAATAAGCACTTTCAAAAAATTTTGTGCAATGATAATTTATTTCCTACTAATTCGATAGGGTTTGTATATTCGCATCTCATTTTTCATCAAAAAATAAAAATTATGGCAACTTTAAGATTAGGCGACATTGCACCAGACTTTATAGCACAAACATCTGAAGGCGAAATTAAATTTCACGAATGGTTAGGAAGCGGATGGGGTGTATTGTTTTCTCATCCAGCAGATTTTACGCCTGTTTGCACTACAGAATTAGGTGCTGCAGCAAAACTTAAAGGTGAGTTTGACAAACGAAATGTGAAAATTATTGCATTGAGTGTTGACCCCGTTGAATCACATAAATTGTGGATTAACGACATCAACGAAACACAAAACACCACAGTTAATTTTCCAATCATTGCCGATGCCGACAGAAAGGTTTCTGACTTGTATGACATGATTCACCCGAATGCCAACGAAACTTTTACTGTGCGTTCTGTATTTGTTATTGGACCTGATAAAAAAGTAAAATTGATTATCACATATCCAGCTTCAACTGGACGAAATTTTGCAGAGCTTTTGCGCGTAATTGACAGCCTGCAACTAACAGCAAACTATTCGGTAGCAACACCTGCAAACTGGCAACTTGGTGAAGATGTAGTAATCTCACCTGCCATCAAAACCGAAGATGCAGGAGCAAAATTTCCTAAAGGATTTAAAGTTGTGAAACCATACTTGCGCCTAACACCGCAGCCAAACTTGTAATTTTTATAATGTCAGGTTTTACCCTTCGATTAAAACAAGCAGTGAACTATCCGGTAGTATGGATAGTTACACTGCTTGCTTTATTTTTTGCTATTGGATTTTTCTTTATCAGAAATGATATTGATACACTGATTGCAGATAAACTGCCTTTGCTATTTACTGAACAAATGCTTTGGTACATCTTAGTTGGCTTTGGCGCACAGATGGTAGATGGAGCCTTGGGTATGGCTTATGGTGTTTGTTCTAGCACCTTTTTGATGAGCGTTGGCGTATCGCCTGCTGCGGCAAGTGCTAGCGTGCATGTGGCAGAAATTTTTACTACCGGGGCTTCGGCAATTGCTCACTTTTCGCTGAAAAACGTCAACAAAAGACTATTCAAAGCATTAGTTATTCCGGCTGTTTTGGGCGGTATAGTTGGTGCTTACTTGCTCAGTTCGATTGATGGCGAAATCGTAAAGCCTTATGTAAATATTTACCTGTTTATTATGGGTGTTGTGATTTTACGCAAAGCCCTAGCACCCAAAATTGAGCGTAGTAAAGTGCGCAGAATTGGATTGCTTGCTTTGGTAGGCGGTTTTTTAGATTCTATTGGCGGTGGCGGATGGGGACCAGTGGTAAATTCTACTCTATTAAGTAAAGGAAAAACACCACGCTTAATTATAGGCACAGTAAATTCCGTTGAGTTTTTTCTAACGTTTGCAAGCGCAGGTGTATTTACCCTTTTTATGGGTTTGCAAAACGTTCAAATAATTGTTGGCTTGGTGCTTGGAGGCGTTGTTGCTGCCCCATTTGGCGCATACCTTGTTGGCAAAGTAAAAACCAAACCCTTGATGATAATGGTTGGTTTGTTGGTATGCTTTTTGAGCCTTAGAACATTATATAAAGTGTTTTTGTAGCAATTATGCTAGCTAGCTTTTTTAAACCAACCTTTAATTTTTACGATAATAGCATTGGGTGCTTTAGGCTCCGTTTCTATTTCGGCAATTAAGAAACCATAGGGCTTTAGCGAATCAATGTGGTCGCAGAAAACTTTCAGCATTGCAATTAATGGAATAGCTACAATAATGCCTGGAATGCCCCAAAGCAATTCACCCACCACCAAGGCTATGATGGTAAACAGCGGATTGATTTTTACCTGCGGACCAACAATCAGCGGCTCCAAAACCCAACCTTGAGTTAGTTGCACTACTCCATAAGTAGCTACAATGCCGCCCAACATTGGAAAGCTTCCTCCGTCTATTGCCGCCACCAACACAGTGATGGTGGTACCCGTGATGTTGCCGATAAAAGGAACTATCTCTAACACCCCACACAGTATGGCAAAGAAGATGGCATTCTTTACACCAAGTATAGAAAAACCTATGCCATACATAACCCACAAACAGGCTATCATTTTTGCAAGCCCTATCAAGTATTGCTGTGTTACATTGGTGGAGCGAAGAATTACTTGCTCCATTTCCTCACGTTGATTTTGTGGCGATAGCTTAAGCAGAAAATTTTTGATGTGGCTACGGTAAAACAAAAACAGCGATACATACACAATAATCAAAATTAAATCGGTAAACATTGAAGACACCGAGCCTGCCAGCGATGAAATAAAAGTTGTGATGGTATCCTGCTGACCTTTTAGCATTTCCTTTTGCTCTCTCAGGGTAATGTGAAAGGTCTTTTGAATTAACTTTTGCATGTCTGCCAAAAATTCGACTGCCTTTTCTTGTATCAGTGGAAGGTCTTTTGTAAGCAGCGATACCTGCCAACCCAACAAAGCCAACAAGCCTGCAAAAAACAGCAGCATCAACAACACACTAATAATTGAAGCCAACACTTTTGGCACGCGCCATTTCTCTAACCTTTTGCACAAAGGCAACAGCAGGGTAGCCAGCACAACAGCTATAGCAATGGGCATCAGGAACTCCTCGCCTATATACAGTGCTGCCACTACCAGAAAAACGAGCATTAACTTTTTAATTACCGAGGTAGCTTCTATTGTCATGATGATGTTGTTGCTGCGATATTACATATATCGCCTGTACATTTCCAAAGATGCTGAATTGGTTTTGCTTATGTGGCTTTCAAAGGTTACAATATTAGAAAGCGGCAATTGCACTACCACTTCACCACCTTCTTCCTCACCACACTGCCAGCAATTTCTACCGAAAC
>CAZKHZ010000024.1:0-17704 GCA_964552715.1 uncultured Chitinophagaceae bacterium
AAAATAGCACTTTGGAGGAACAAGTTGCTGCCCAACACTTGCAATCTTCCGATACGGAGCAACAACCTGCAATGCGAAACATGGAAGATTCCAACGCGGAGCAGCGCGGTGGAATAAACAATACTAATCCTTCCGATACGGAGCAGCAAACTACAACCCTAAACATAGAAGATTCCATCGTGGAGCAGCGTATTGGAATAAACAATGCAAATCTTTCCAACGCGGAGCAGCGTGTTGGAATAAACCATACTAATCCTTCCGATACGGAGCTCGACTTGGCATCGCTAAACACTGAGGCAGGCAATTCGGAGCACTGCCTCGGAAGGAATAACATTGAACAGCTTCAACCAAGCTATCAGTTAAGCCCTTTAAATGTTTCAATAATGAGCCTTGTGTTAAAAGATAATGAACCCACAAAAGTTATTTCGCCCGAGGACACCTATGTGCGGTTCGCCAAAATTATTTTACACACTTATAATGGCGGTAGTTGCACACATAAAGAGCTGAAAAAACTAACAGGATTAAGTGAAGGCGGCATAGCCAAAACAATCATGAGTATGAAAAAACGAGGGCTGATAACACGGCAAAAGTTTCAGTTGTTTACGCCCACCGAATACTGCAAGCAGTTGATGATGGAAGCGGGGTTGAAGTGAAGGAGGAAATGGTAGGGATTTATGGTAGGTGAATTGTGGAAGGGAGAGGTTGTTGTGAAGCACTGCGGTTATTTTATACCCCAATTTCTCAACTCTCTATAGAAATGATGAAAGTATTTACAAACACCTTTATCAAGCAACAGTTCTGCGTTCATTAGCTCAGCAATTTTAGCAGAATGAGATTCTGAGTAGGCGGATGAAGAAGCTAATGTTTGATTCATCAATTCTTTTTTAGGGTCTTCAATTAGCATAACATCGTGATGAGGGCTTACAATCGGTTTACCATAAAATGCAGATAAAGCATTTGTATCAGCAAAAAGTAAAGCCTCCAACTCCCAAATGTGCAATAGCTTAATACCCTTATGATTTACGGCATCCATTGTTTTAGTAAAAAAGGAAGCGCGCTCTCTTCTATTCTTCTTATCAGCTTCCAAAGTATCCTTATCTCGCATCAAAATCACCACATCTAATGATGGCTTATGTGCAGCAAACTCAACTTTTAAGAGTTCAATATACTTATCTGAATCCCACATTCCGCCACGCACCTTTCCAAGTATATTATAAAATGTATGCTCTTCTTTCAGAAGTTTTTGAAGAAGAATTTGAATTGTATTAGAGTCGTGAGGAGCTTCACCTATGATTCCGATATTCATAGAATTACTTTTCGAGGTCGCTTAATCTCCAATAGTCACTCAAGAAGCTATGCTTCATATATTCTTTTGCCTTAGCTATTTCTGCTTTGGTGAGTTTGCGCATGGTAGTGCCTTTTGAAACATCATAGTCAGCAATAGTTATCTTATCCAATTCATTGGCATTAAGCGTATCTAATACTTGTGGTGAGTGCGTAGTAATAATGAATTGTGTATTGCTGCTTTTTTCCTTTAAAAAATCTAACAAAGAAGAAAGTTGATGTGGATGCAAACCGAGTTCGGGTTCTTCAATTAGAATGATGCGATTGAAAGGTGAAGTTGGTGCTACAGAAATCAATTTATCCCCGAAACGATAGAATCTACTCGCTAAAATGTCGAAGGCTATAAATAAAATTCTTCTGGTACCATCTGAAAGTTCATGTAATTGATGCCATTTATCGTGAATTTGATACTCGTACTTTAAGCCGTTAATTGAGAAATCACCTTCATCATTACCCTTTTGGACATAAACACCTGGTGAAACTCTTATTGATTGAATTGGGAAAAATGAAGTATGATTATTAAAATGTGAAATAAACACATTTAACTGTTCCAAAATATTGCTGCGCACAATATCTTCTCCTGGAAAAGTTTTTTGATTGAACTGGAATTTATTTGAAAACAATAGAGGGGCTATTTCTGATTTGCTAAAAAAAGGGGCCGCCTCTTTTGCAACGCCAAAGATAACGGCTAGTAATTTTTTATCATCTCTTACATACTTTTTAAAAGTCAAGCTAACTTCAGTTTGTCCGATTAAAAAAGAATCCCAATTTATGCTGTGTTCGGTTAGTGATGATTGGTAATCAAATTTCCAAAGACCCTCATTACCTTCTAATGACATATCGCTTGGATTGCTCAATTTTTGCACTTTGCCGTTTAACTTGATTACATTTTTTACTATTCCATATGAGAGTTCATTGCTACTTGATTTTCTCTTTTTCCTTTCCGAAACAAGTTCTAAAACATCTGTTTTAAAGGTTACATTCTCCAAAGTAACTTCTGATTTAAACTCTAGTAAATCATCAAATCGAAAGTTCAATACATTAAATAGGAACTTCATGAAGTTTGTTTTGCCAACTCCATTTTTACCGATGATAATATTTATACCCGGCTTAAAATCTACATCGCAATTTTGAATTGTCTTGTAGCCACTAAGTTTTACGTTTGTAAGTGTTATTCCTTTGCGAGCCATTGATTGTATTGCGTTGCGAAAGTATTGTATTTTAAAGCATTTATCCTGCTTAGTGCGTTATAAAAGCAAAGTCTTACAACAACCCCACCACCATCGAAGGGAATAAGCCCACAGCCAAAGCCGCAACAAT
Source organism: uncultured Chitinophagaceae bacterium (assembly GCA_964552715.1). Classification (GTDB taxonomy): domain Bacteria; phylum Bacteroidota; class Bacteroidia; order Chitinophagales; family LD1; genus UBA7692. Next base: position 2,665 of record CAZKHZ010000024.1, read on the forward strand.
GCAGATAAAAATCACAAAAGCATAAGCAACAGGAACTGCAGGTGCGGTGGCGTTTTCAGCAACATCTTTGGTGTACATTGCTAGTATCACACGGAAGTAATAATACACCGCAGCGATAGAATTTATCACAGCTATAATTACCAAAAACAAACGCCCATTGCGCACTGCTTCGCTAAAAATGTAATACTTACCAAAGAAACCCGCCAATGGTGGAATGCCGGCTAAAGAAAGCATAGCAATAGTTAAACCCACCGCCAACCACGGGCGTTGCTTTGCCAAGCCATTAAAGCTATCGAACTTTTCGCTGCCCGTGTGTTTGCTTACAATGATAGCCACCGCAAAAGCCGCAATAGAAGCCACGCCATAAGCTAACGAATAATAGAAAACCGCGCTGTCGGTTTTGCCATAAAGCGTTACAATCGCCATCATCAAATAGCCCGCATTGCTCACCCCCGAAAACGCCAACATGCGTTTAAAAGAATCTTGCTGCAAAGCCATCAAGTTACCCATGGTGATGGTAAGCGCCACCACTCCGCTTAGTATCCAGCCAAAAGGCATCATCACCGGAATAAAGCACACAGAGAATAAACGATAGAAAGCGGCAAAGGCGGCAATCTTAGCCACCGTAGCCATGATGGCGGTGTGCAAGGTTGGTGCGCCTTCATACACATCGGGTGCCCAAAAGTGAAAAGGTGCGGCACTAACTTTAAATAAAAGCGCAATCATTATCAATGCCACTCCGGTGTACAGCATAGACGAAGGCTCGTGGGTAGCAATAAAATCGCGGATGGTGGCCACATCAAAAGAACCTGTTTCGCCATAAAGCAAAGCGATACCAAACAACAACAAACCCGATGCAAAAGAGCCCATCAAGAAATACTTCATACCGGCTTCGTTGCTACGTTTGTCGCGCTTGTTGGCACCCGCCATTACATACAATGAAATAGAAAGCACTTCAATGCCCAAAAACAACATGGCAATGTTGCCGAAGCTCACCATCGCCAAACCTCCAGCAAGAATGAATATTGTAAGCGCGATATAATCTGAAATTTTGTCGGCATCTTTTTGGTAAAAATCACCACTCAGCAGCAAAAGCAAAACAGTAAAACCAATCAGCAAACCCGAAAAAGCCATGGAAAAACCATCGGCTCGCAGCATGTTGAATAATGCGGCTTCTCGAATACTATTGTCGGCATTCCATTCGTTTACCAAAAAGCCTAAAATCACCAACAAACCTGCAATGGCAATTGGCAGGATAATCTTACGCAGGTTGAAAATCTCTGCCAAAAGGCAAAGGATTCCAAGAGCTGTTACATATATAAGTGCGTTCATTTTATTTCTTTTATTTCAAGGGACGAAAGGCGAGGGACGAGTGACGGTTATTTAGTCTCAAGTCTCGCTTCTCATATCTCTTTTCTATCTGAGAGCTGCATTCAAAATACTATCCAATGCAGGCTCGGCTAATTTTAAAATATAATAAGGGTAAACTCCACAGGCAAAAATCACCAGCACAATAGGCACCAACACAGCCATTTCGCTCAAAGTTACATCACTGAAATTTTCGGTTAAAGGTTTCACTTCGCCCAACATCACACGTTGATACATGCGCAACATATATACTGCACCGAGTATGATGGTAAGTCCAGCAGCAATTGCCAAAATAGTGTTGTATTCATACATGCTATACAACAACATGAACTCACCGACAAATGCGTTGGTTGTAGGCAAAGCTACTGAGGCTAGTACCACAATGATGAAGAGCGTAGAAAACTTGGGCGCAACATTGCGTATGCCGCCCATTTTGTTGATGTCGTAAGTACCAATTCTGCGGTAGATAATTTCGCCCGCAAAGAATAAACCAACTACGTTAAAGCCGTGCGCAATCATTTGCACTACACTGCCTTGCAAACCTGCTTTTGAAAAAGTGAAAATGCCCGCAGCAATCAAACCAACGTGAGCAAAAGATGAATAGGCAATCAGTCGTTTGATATTATCCTGGCGAATGGCAATCACCGAACCATAGATGACTCCGATGATGCACAGCACAATCACAACTGGAGTCCAGAAAGCTACCCCAATCGGCACAATGGGCAACAACCAACGCAAGAGGGAATACAAACCCATCTTCAACATAATACCACTTAATAACATAGAGCCAGCAGTAGGTGACTCAGTATAAGTTTCAGGCTGCCAAGTGTGGAAAGGAAATACAGGAATCTTAATAGCGAAAGCAACAAAGAAAGCCCAGAACAAAAAGTGTTGCTCGGTGGCAGATAAATTTAGTTTATACAAATCGGCAATCAAGAAAGAGCCTGTGTGTTGATACAAATAAATGAATCCAATCAACATAAATAAAGAGCCGGCCAATGTATAAATGAAAAACTTCAACACCACTTTACTGCGGTATGCTTTATCGCCATCGCCCCACAACAATGCGATGAAGTAAATCGGTATCAAAGCCAACTCCCAGAAGATGTAATACAAGAATCCATCGGTGGCAGCAAACACACCTATCAAGGCAAACTGCATGAAAAGAATCAAACTGTAAAAACTGCTTTCACCTTCCAATTTGCGCGAAGAAGAAGCTAAGACAATCAAAGGCACTAAGGCATTGGTTAAGCCAATCAATAAAATGCTCAAGCCATCGGCAGCTAAGGCAAAATCAATTTTGGGTGCGGTAATCCATGCTGCTGAAAAATTCAGTGAAGCAAACTCGCCCAACGAAGCTAATTTGAGTGCATAGGCTGTAAGCACGGCATTGGCAACAGCAAATACCAAGGCAACTTTAGATGCCAGTTTATCGCCCGATAGCTTGGTAAAAACCGCTCCGGCTAAGGCAATTAATAAGAGTATAATGAGTAACATAATTTCTTTTTACAGAACCTACACATAAAGTGTTTCGTTCAAAATTTCTTTTTTAATTCTTGCCTTTAACATTGCTTTGATGGCTAAGTCTATCTTCTTTCCAAGATACTTTTCTAAAAACCGTTGCAACTTAAAAAACTCATAGCCTACAGGGCGATTGAATTCAACCAATATATCAATATCACTCTCGGCTGTTTGTTCATTGCGGGCATAAGAGCCGAATATTCCTATTCGCTCTACAGCAAATTCCTGAGCCAATTTTGGATTTAAAGAACTCAAACTGTTTTTTATGTCGGTTAATGAACTCATCTTTTTCTATATCTAATTAGTCTCCACAATATAAATATACTTCTTCCACTCTGCCACTTTGCCTGTCAGCGGTTTATTCATTATAGTATTTACCAAATCAGGGAATTCAAAACCATCTACATTTTTCAGAAAGGCTTCTAAATAGCTGGCTTTTACAGCATAGCTTGCGCTTTCTGCAACAGAACTTTTAGCATAAATAACTCCGATTAGGTTTCCATTTTCATCAATCAAAGGGCCACCACTATTGCCGGGGTTTACAACAGCAGATATTTGAAACTTGCTGATATTGCCACCAGCACCACTTTTCGCACTTATGATGCCATCCGTAATTTTCACTTCCTCACCCATTGCATCTACACGAGGATAACCCAACGCATACACTTTTTCTGCTTGTTCCACACCACTACTACGAATTGAAATTGGCGGATTATCAAAATTTAGATTTTTATTTTCAAGTTTAAGTAAAGCCAAATCATTGCTAGGGTCTGCTGCCACTAATTTTGCTCCATATTTAGTCGCAAAATCTCCGTTAATCCCTCTTATCATTATTTCCTTTGCTCCTTCAATACAATGATTGTTGGTGATTAAATAACCAGACAAAGAAATAAGAAAACAAGTGCCCTGCACCCCTTTAGATTTATTAGATTTTTCACTTTTAATTATCGGATTATCGGAATCCTCTTCTTTTGAAATTACATTAGTAAAGTTTTTACGTTCCTTCTGCCATCGACTTGCATCAACTATATATAAATCAGGGGCCATAAATATTTGATTAACTACATAGGCATCGGCATTGCCAATTTCAAAAGAAGCTGATAAACGATGTCCAAAGGAGGATGTCATTGTTATTGAAACTCTTCCATGTGCTTTAGTTTTATATTCTAATGCCTCGTCTTTGTTTAACCCCGAAATAAATATATCATTAAAATAGATTTTACTGGTCCACCCTTTGCTCATCACATGAATGGTGGAAGTTACTTCGGGCTTTTCATCTTGCGTTGAAACCTCTTTGCCAAGTTGAACTACCTTAGTGAAATTTTTCTTTTCCTTTTCCCATTTACCTTTATCAATTTTTACAAATGTTGGACCCATTGATACTATGTAAACATCCCCGCTGCCGCTTATTACATTCAAACCTCCTTTAGTTTTTATTTTATTTTTCACTAAAACGGATAACTTTCCATTATTATCAAGTTTGTACTCTAATGCCTCATCTTTTCCTAAACTGATAATCAATCTATCGTTTATATAAACTTCACCCGGCAAACCCTTACTCATAACATGGATAGTTCTTTGAAGGTTGCCTTCCTGACTAAACGAAGTTTTAGCGGTGAAAATCACAGCTAAAACTCCTATTAAAAATGTCAAATTACTTTTCATACTATTAACGCTACAATCAAATACCTAATTCACTCGTTTCAGATTTATCTCTTACACAATCTCAATCCCTGTACTTTTTATTTCCAATACAAATGGGTCGCCTGCTTCAAAATCCTTTCTGGCATACGTTTTTGTTTCAATATCTACATATTCCTTTTTTACATTAATTCTTGAGAAAAATTTTCTATCCTCAAAACCAAATCCAGTGAACTTGTCTGGTACTAATGCCACATCAATATCAGAATCCTCGTGCTGTTGATTGCTTGCATAAGATCCAAACAAAATCACCCTGCTTAAAGGTAACCCTGTTGCCAATACTTCATTGACAAAACACTTTACTTTATTTACTACTTCTTCTTTTGTAAGCATTACAATATTTCTTCTACTTAATTGAGCAAGGTTAATGAATAATCATGGTCGCATCTCCGATGTATTTCAAATTTATAATCAGGGTATCTTCCCTCCAATTGAAAATCGTTGAATTGGAGCAAAAAACCTATTTGTTCATCGGTTAAAGAAGCGTTTGTAGCTTGTATAAGTTTTACAAGATTGTGGGTTTTTGGAGGAATGCTTCCATCATTATCTCTAACCCACAATGCTTTCAAAGTTTTCTCTAAAGTAAGGTGCGTAAAAAACAACGAATAAACATATCGCTTCGATTGAAAAAGAAATTGAGCCGTTTCCCAATCTTCTTTTGCTGTTTTCAACCAATATTCAATATGTTCTTCTTTGGTCATCATAAATTTCAGAGAACGCTACAACTGCCAAATCAAACAACCCAAAATCGCACATACGCTCAACACCATCACAATCATATAAAAGCCAATGTTACCGCTTTGTAACACACGCAGTTGTTTGCCTTTCCAAAAAGCCATTCTTCCAGTTAGGTTCACAAAGCCATCAATCACTAACAAATCAAAAATTTCATAAGCCAATGAGGAAATAGCAACCAAGGGTTTTACAAATACCGCATTGTATATTTCGTCAATGTAATATTTGTTGTAAATCACTTTTTGTATGCCTTGCTCCTCCCCTTCTTTAGCAGGCAATGTACCGCCTTTCACAAAACGGAAATAGGCAAACAAAATACTTGCCACTGCACCCAACACTGCACCTGCCATCAAAGCCAATTCTGTGTTATGAGCAATAGCGTGTTCGCTGTGGGCACCTCCGCCAATTACTGGAGCAAGAAAATGTTTCAACCAATGCGAACCACCTAACACAGCTGGCACACCCATTGCACCACCCACAACTGCCAAAATAGCCAAAACGATTAAAGGAACAGTTATCAAAGCAGGGCTTTCGTGTAGGTGATGTTTTTGTTCATCGGTTCCTCTAAAATCTTTATGGAAAGTAAGGAACACCAAACGGAACATATAGAAAGCAGTAAGCAATGAAGCAATTGTTGCCGTAACCCACAAAACCTTATTGTGTTCAAATGCTACTGCAAGAATTTCATCTTTTGAGAAGAAACCGCTGAATGGAGGAACACCTGATATAGCCAAAGAAGAAAGTAAGAAGGTGGCAAAAGTTATCGGCATCCATTTTTTCAAGCCGCCCATGTTGCGAATGTCTTGCTCGCCATGCAAAGCGTGAATCACCGAGCCGCTTCCCAAAAACAAACATGCCTTGAAAAATGCGTGTGTGATTACATGAAACACAGCCGAGGTATAAGCACCTAAACCCAATGCCAAAAACATTAAGCCCAATTGTGAAACCGTAGAGTATGCCAACACTTTTTTAATGTCGTTTTGAAACACTCCAATGGTGGCTGCAAAAATTGCCGTTGCCGCACCTACGAATGCTATAAAGTGTAAAGTTTGGGGAGCTAAATCATATAAGAAGTTGGTGCGCACTACTATGTAAATACCGGCAGTTACCATTGTGGCTGCGTGTATCAAAGCAGACACTGGTGTTGGTCCCGCCATTGCATCGGGTAACCATGTAAACAATGGAATTTGCGCGCTTTTACCTATGGCACCAATAAATAAAAACAAGGTAGCAAGTAAAGCAACATTAGCTTCAATACTGCCGCTTAATGCCAATGCTCTTAATTCACCGAAATGAATTGTGTTGGTGTAAAAAAGCAATACAAAAATACCAAGCAAAAAACCTAAATCACCAATGCGGTTCATTACAAAAGCCTTCTTGGCAGCATCATTGTAGTTTTGATTTTTATACCAGAAACCAATTAGCAAGTAAGAACACAAACCCACACCTTCCCAACCGATAAATGTTACTAAAAGATTGTTGCCCAACACCAACAACAACATAAAGAAGATGAACAAATTTAAGTATGCAAAAAAGCGGCTAAAGTTTTCATCATCGTGCATATAGCTGATGGAATATACATGAATCAAAAAGCCGATTCCAGTAACAATCATCAACCACAAAACCGAAAGCTGATCAATTAAAACTCCGAATGAAATAGAAACATCACCGAATGAAATCCAGTTGAATATGTTTACATCAATGGCTTGCTTGTGTCCATTCCAAAAACTTCCAAAGTAGTGAAGTGATATAATGAATGAGCCCAACACTGCCAAAGAACTGATCCAACCGGAAACATTCTTAGGCAACCTTTTGCCAAACAAACCATTTATCAGAAAACCGATAAGCGGTAATAAAATGAGTATGTAAATAATTGTCACTTCAATGTTTTGTTTTCAAATATTTAATTCTACTACCAACGGCTAAAGTCGAAGGCTTTTTGATTAAAGGAATTTTCCTTTAAAGCGGGCAAAATCCCTATCTGTCTATAATCTAATGTCTAAAATTTTACGTCTAACCTATCCTTTCAATGCTTTCAATTCATCAATATCTACACTATGTAGGTTTCGGTAAATAGTTACCAAAATTGCCAAGCCAACTGCCACTTCTGCGGCTGCCACAGCCATTACAAAAAAAACAAAAGCTTGTCCGCTGGTATCATTGTGGTACGTTGAAAAAGCCACCAACAATAAATTCACCGCATTTAGCATTAATTCAATACTCATAAAAATGATAATGGCGTTTCTGCGCAGCAATACGCCAAACACGCCAATACAAAAAAGCACAGCACTCAAAAAAAGATAATTGTGCATTGGCACTTGGTGAAATATATTCAACAATACACTCATCTTAGTTCAGGTTTAGGTAAAGTATCTTTTTTTGCAATCAACACTGCGCCAATCATCGCGCTCAGCAATAGCACACTGGCAAATTCAAAAGGCAACAAATATTCTTTCAATAACACATTGCCCAATGTTTTTACTAAACCAATGTTTCCATCTATTTGCATTGGTGGCACAAAAGCCTCTGTTTTTTTCAATGCTGCAATCAATACAAAAAGTAATAAGCTACTAGAAATTACAGCCGCAATTCTTGCCAATGCCGGCTTGTGGGCTTCACTTTCTTCGTTTAAGTTCATCATCATCAACGTAAAGAGAAACAACACCATAATCGCTCCTGCGTAAACAATGATATGCACCACCGCCAAAAACTGTGCATTCAACAACAAATAATGCCCTGCGATTGCAAAAAAGCAGCCTATTAAATAGATTACTGAGTGAACGGGATTGCGAGATGTTACGGTCATTAAACCGCAAAAAACTGCAACTGCTGCTAAGAATAGAAATATGTAAAAGGTCACTTCTTTATTTTAGATTTTTGATTTGGTGATTTTTGATTCGGTTTATAGTATCACATTTCACCATTTTTCTTTCTCTCAATTTTCAAATCACTTTTCTTCTTCTAAGGGCATTAATAATTTATCTTTTCCGTAGATAAATCCTTCGCGGATGTAATCTGCCGGAGCTATATCTTGGGTTAAAAAGATTGCCTCTTTCGGGCAGGCTTCTTCGCATAAACCACAGAAAATACAACGCAGGAAATTTATCTCGTAAGTGCTGGCATATTTTTCTTCACGATACAAATGCTCTTCACCGGGTTTGCGCTCGGCAGAAGTCATGGTGATGGCTTCTGCAGGGCAACTCAATGCACATAAGCCACAGGATGTACAGCGTTCTGCTCCATTTTCATCGCGCATCAAAATGTGACGCCCGCGATATACCGGTGAAAATTCGCGCTTTTGCTCAGGATATTGGATAGTAACTTTGGGGCGGAAAAAGTGCTTGAGCGTAATTCCCATTCCCTTCATAATTCCGGGAAGGTAAATGCGCTCGGTGAAAGTCATTTCCTTGTTGGAAACATCTTTTTTTCTGCCGCTAAGTGAAATATCTTTTATTGAAGTTACCATGATGTAAAACTATCCGAAAGCGGTTGCAATATTATTTTTTTATCGCTTAATAAATTGAACAAAATTTGATTAACGATTGAATGCTAAAATTACTGTTCCTGTTAACAAAATATTCGCAATTGCTAATGGAATCAAAACTTTCCAACCTAAGTTCATTAATTGATCGTAGCGAAAACGCGGCAATGTCCACCTAACCCACATATAGAAAAAGATGAAAAACAGAATTTTTGAAAACAATGCCACTACTCCAATTATGGTTGCCGTGTTGCCGCCCAAATGTTCGCTTACCCAACCCATGCCAGGGTAATTAAATCCACCAAAATAAAGCGTGGCAAGCAATGCACTTGATATAAACATATTGATGTATTCTGCAAAAAGGAAAAACCCGAGTTTCATTGAAGAATACTCGGTGTGATACCCACCCACCAATTCTGCTTCGCATTCAGGTAAATCGAAAGGTGTGCGGTTGGTTTCGGCAAATGCACACACCAAGAAAATTAAAAAACCAAGTGGCTGATAAAAGATATTCCAACTTAAGCCTGAAACACCCAACAACTCACCACCTTGTTGCCCTACAATTTCACGCAAACTTAGAGTGCCTGTAAGCATAACCAATGCGATAATGGAAAGCCCCATGGCAATTTCATAAGAAATCATTTGTGATGAAGCGCGCACTGCACCCAATAGCGCAAACTTATTGTTGGAAGCCCAGCCACCAATCATAATACCATACACGCCAATAGACACCACCCCAAATACAAAAAGCACAGCCACATTTATATCGGCAATGTAGAGGTCAACATCATAGCCAAACAGGTGTAATTGATTTCCCCAAGGAATTACAGAACTTGTAATTAAAGCGGTGGTCATAAACATTGCAGGTCCCAAAATGAACAAAGCTTTATTAGGTGTATTGGGAATAAAATCTTCTTTGGTGAACATTTTTACTCCATCTGCCAAAGGTTGCAATAAACCCAACGGTCCTGCGCGATTGGGACCCATTCTATCTTGAAAGTATCCCGCAAATACACGCTCGGCAAAAGTGGAATACAAAGCAATTGCCATTGTGATTCCCCATATTACTAAAATGATTATGCCTTTTTCTATTAAAAATGATGTTTCCATTCTAAATTAATATTTGCTTTTGCTTAGGTTTTGGCGTTGATTGAATAAATCAAGAAGCACAATTTTATTGAACTTTAAAGTGTAAAAAACTAAATTATGTTTCCCTACTTTAATTTTTCTCACTTCTTTCATTCTTAATGAGGGTCTTCCCAACTCTGGATTCTCTAACAATCGCTCTGTTTTTGACTCTAAGTCTTTAATAAATTTTAATGCTGCCTTTTCGCCAAAATGCTCACCGATGTAATCAACTGTATCCTCAAACTTTCGCTCAAAAGCTTTTCGAATTACAATTTTGAACTCCATTTTTTCTTCAATTTACTTGTAGTTTTTTTGAATGCAGCATGGGTAATTATATCCTTTCCATCTTCAATTTCTTTAAGTGCTACTTCTAAACTTTTTTGCTCGGCTGAAGAAAGCTCATCCCACCAATCTTTCTTATCTTTCTTCAACACCTTCGTAGCCTTCACCAATTTTTTTTCGTCACTTGTTGCTGACACTAAATCGTGCAAGTAAGACTTTAGTTCATCAATTCTATTTGTTTCACGCAACATGACTTTAAATTAAAATTTCAATCTTTTTTTCGATACTTTATCTCAAAATGTCTTAACTATTTTCCATCACTCAATGCCTGTTCTTCGGTATAACTACCAGTCATGCTGATGGCTTTTCTATCTTCTTTTCTTCCTACCAACAATCTGGGGTCGCCATCAATTTCCACCTGTTCCATTTCGCGGATGTAGTTGCCTTGATTGATTACACTCCACTTCTCCATATTGCGCGGACCTTCAATCGTCCAATCGCTTGGATCTTTCTTTTCAAACCTACAAGTATTACAAATCCAAGCAGGATTGCCGTTTGCATCGTTTTCTACTTCATGATATACATCCTTGCGAGCTGTGACACGATAGATTTCTTTACCAAACATCCATGCAGTTGTTTTGCCTGAGCATTTATCGCAATCGCGATGAGCATCGTAAGGTTTTAAGAACCATACGCGACTTTTAAAGCGGAAAGTTTTATCTGTCAAAGCACCCACTGGGCAAACATCAATCATGTTGCCACTCATTTCATTACTAACAGCATTTTGAATGTAAGTAGAAATTTCAGCCGCATCGCCTCTGCCAATAATGCCATGCACGCGGTTGTCGGTTAGTTGGTCAGCAACGTAGGTACAGCGATAGCAAAGAATGCAGCGCGTCATGTGCAACTGAATTTTATCGCCAATATCTATTTTATCAAATGTTCTGCGGTCTTCTTGATAGCGCGTGCCTTGCGTACCGTAATTGTATCCTAAGTTTTGCAAATCGCACTCTCCGGCTTGGTCGCAAATTGGGCAATCAAGCGGGTGATTGATGAGCAAAAACTCTACCACGCCTTTGCGCATATCCTGTACTTTTGGGCTGGTCATATTTTTCACTTCCATGCCATCGGCAATGGGTGTGCAACAACTTGCCTGTAACTTAGGCATGGGGTTGGGGTTGGCTTCGCTGCCTTTGGAAATTTCTACCAAACACACACGACATTTACCTCCACTGCCTTGCAACTTGCTATAATAGCACATAGCTGGCGGCACCAAATCGCCTCCAATTTTGCGGGCGGCATTCAGTATGGTTGTGCCAGGTTCTACTTCTACCGTAACTCCATCAATAGTAACTTTTGGCATGGTTGTTTTTTCTTAGTTCAAAATCGCGCAGCGCGAATGTAGAAGTTTCAAATAAAGGTTTTGCAAAAAGTTGGTTAATTGCCGTTTCTGTTGCAATGTTTAATCATAAATTTGTTAAACACATTACCAAAAAGACTTGGTTCAATCAAATACTTATAAGCCTTTCGGCAGCCGTATCAAGTGTCGAGTTTTGTTTAGCAAAACAAAATCGTGCTAAGGAATTTTCGACTTTTACATCAGGATAAAAAACACTTACTGGAATTGCAGCAACACCAATTTCTGTTGTAAGCCATTTTGCAAATTCCATTTCAGGCAAATCGCTGATAGCACTATAATCTACCACCTGAAAATAAGTTCCTGCGCAAGGCAGACATTTGAATTTGGTGTGTTGAAGTGCAGAGGCAAAGTAGTTCCGCTTTTCCTCATAAAAGCCGGAGAGTGATTGATACAATTCAGGATAATCTAAAACAGTATCAAAGGCCGCCTGCGCAATGCTATTCACGCTAAATACATTGAATTGATGCACTTTTCGGAACTCGGCAGTAAGCTCTTTTGGAGCAATACAGTAACCAACCTTCCAGCCTGTGCAGTGATACGTTTTTCCAAACGAACTGATTACAAAAGCGCGCTCGCGCAATTTCGGGTAAAGCAAAACACTTTCGTGTTGCAGGCTATCAAATACTATGTGTTCATACACTTCATCACTCAACAAAAAAATGTTTTTGCCCTCCATCAGTTTTTCTAATTGAAGCATATCGTTTTTACTCCAACAAGTTCCTGTAGGATTATGGGGTGTGTTTAAAATTATCAGTTTAGTTTTTTCATTAATCAATTGCGCAACTTCAAGCCAGTTTATCTCAAACTTAGGTGGTTGAAGATTATAATAAACACACTTGCCTGCGGCAAGCTCCACTGCTGGTGCATAGCTATCATAACAAGGCGCAAACATTAAAACTTCATCACCTGCATTTACTACAGCTTGAACTGCCGTAAAGATTGCCTGCGTGCCTCCTGCAGTAATAGTGATTTCATTTTCGGGGTGAATAAAAACATTGTATAGCGATTCATATTTCTGCGCCAATTTTTCGCGCAACGAAATGCTTCCCGCCATTAGTGCATACTGATTCAGATTCTTGCGCATCGCCTTTTCAGCAGCCAGCAGCAATCGCTCATCGGGATTAAAATCTGGAAAGCCTTGCGAAAGATTTACAGCATTGTTTGCCTTAGCCAATGCGCTCATTACAGAAAATATAGTTGTGCCAACATTGGGCAATTTGGATGGTATGGTTTTCATCACACTATTTAAAAAGATAGTAAAATGATTTTATCATTTCATTGTTCATGGCTATCAATCCGTCTTCGCTCTGCCACCATTTAAATTCATCAAAGCGCGAACTTTTTGCACCGCGCACAATGAATTGCACATCGCTGTTTTTAAACTCCTTTTCAAAAACATTGCGTGCCCTGCGGGTGTGATAAAGCGAGGTAAGTAATAGCACCTTCCGATAATTTTTTTCTTTTACAAAAGAGAAAAGAAACTTTGCCTCTTCGGCAGTGCTGGTGCCAAAAGGAACAACAAAAATTGCACTATCCGGTATATGATGTCGCTGCAAATTTAATTTTGCCACTTCGCTCTCTTTTAGGTTCATGTCAAGAATATCATACTCGTAAGCTCTATTGCCACCTGGGCAAATTATTATTGGAACAAAGCCTTGCTGAAAAATTCGTGCGGCTTCATTACCACGGTCGAAACTGCCACCCGAAAGCACAATCATAGCATCTGCTTTTTGCAGCGCGTCTTCTTTAATCAACCACTTTGCAGGCAGCGGCAACAATGTATTACGCAGCGCATTCACCACAGCCAAACACATAATTGCTGCCAAAATAAATACTGCAAATTTTTTCATCGTTAAGTCTAAAAAACAAAAAGCCAACCATTTTTTGACGGGTTGGCTTTTTGAAAAGATGATTTATAAAAACCTTTACTGCTTAATAAACGAATGTGTTACTTTTCCTTTAGTTGTAGCAATTTGGATAAAGTAAATACCTGCGGACAATTCTTCAATCTGAATTTTTTCTTTTACAACAGATGCGTTTATAGGAATATCTTTCAACTCCTTGCCATACATATCCATAATTTTCAAATCAGTAATTCTGTCTGCTGCTTTCAAATCAATATTGATATGTGTTTTAGCAGGATTTGGCATCACATTGATGTATGAAATTCCCGAAACACTTTCAATACTGAGGATAGTAATCAAGATTCCATTAGAAGTATCGCGACAATTGCCTAGCGTTACATCTACAGCATAATTACCCGAAACAGTTGGCGTAAAAGATGAGCCTGTAGCGTTATTTACAATTGCCCCATCTTTCAACCATCTGTAAACAGCATTGTTAACATTTGGTACCGAAAGTGTGTTTCCTGATTGGCTGATTGCAACATTTGGCGCAGGGCTTGAAGTTACTGTTACACTTGCCGTAGATGTATCGCATCCATTGCTAACTGTTACTCTGTAAGTAGCTGCTGCTGAAACTATTGTACTTTTATTCAAAACAGCATTACTCCATTTATAAGAAAGATAATTCCCAGTTACAGAAAGGGTTGTGCTGCTACCTGCACAAAAAGTTGTTGCGCCTGAAATTGTTGGTGCTGTAATAACTCCTGGTGTTGGACAATTGACATTTGGTTCAAAATCTCCTGCTGTTGGGTCAACATCTGGGCAAGCACCTGCACAAGAAGCAACACGCACAAAATAGATAGGGATTTGAACGCCAAATAGTCCAGCCAAAGCACTTAATTCTCCTGATTGCTTTCCTGCCAATGTTGTCCATATTGTGATGAACATTTTTACTTTATATTGACCACAAGCAGCATTGGTAGTACCAGAAAATTGAAAACATCCAAATTCATTTTTGTTGTACATTTTATCACTTTGGTTGGTAAGTGCTACAATACCACTTGGCAAATTACCGATACTGTCAATTCTCACAGAATCGAAAGGCACTTGAGCGTTGATAGCTCCAAAATTCAGGAAGATAGTCTCACTGTATGGGCTCCCTTTAATGGCACATTGAAAATCTTCCGGAGCAGGTTCAAAGTTCGTAGTTTGGTTTGAATTAGGTGTGCAAGCACCTGCAGGTGCAAGGGTTACAAAAGTTAAATCGCTGCCATTTGTAGTACCTCCGCTATTCACCGCTTTTACTTTAAAGTAATAAGTAGCATTAGCCGTTAAGCCCGAAATAGAAGCAGATACATTTGTATTGCTTGTTCCAATAACTGGGCTTTGGGAAGCGGGAACAGAATCGCTATAATTTGTAGTTAAACCATACAAGAATTTTACAACGGTGCTATTTGAATTTGCATTCACTACTCCATTTAAGGTTGCTGTAGTAAGCCCTAAGACTGTTGCAGCAGTAGTTGTTGCCGATGCCACACCACCTGAAATGCCACAACTTTG
>CAZKHZ010000024.1:17804-24869 GCA_964552715.1 uncultured Chitinophagaceae bacterium
CCTGATTCTTATTTGCACAAGGCACATTGGATGATGTTGGACTAATGCCAGACGTTACACCCGGATTCGGGGTACATACCTGCGCGTTTAAAGCATTAGTAAATAAACATGCCGAAAGCAAAAGCAACGAGTAGAAATGTTTCATTGATTGATTTAATTTTAAACGAAGTAAATTTATCTTATTGAATTACAAAACTATAAATTGCATTTCGTGAAAATTGAAGCAGCATTAAATTCCTTTGAAACCGTAGGCTTGCAAAGCATCAATAAAGTTGCTGCTTTGTTTCGCTTCGACACGAAGTTTATTTTACCAGCAGACGCACTGCCACCACTATTAAATTATTTCAATAAAAATTTTTCTATACTCGAAATTACTGGACAGCGTAAGCACTTCTACGATACTGTTTATTTCGATACACCCGATTACAAACTGTATTTAGATCATCACAAGGGCAAGCCCAATCGCATGAAAGTGCGCATTAGAAAATACGAAACTACCGGTGAAGTATTTTTTGAAGTAAAGCATAAGCTAAAAGGATTACAAACCGGAAAGCTGCGGCTGCCTCGCCAAAAAATGATGTTTGAAATTTCTAATGAAGAATGGGATGCCATCAAAAGCCACGATAAAAATATCAACGGCTTAGAAAAAAAACTCATCACAACATTCAACCGAATAACGCTGAACAATAAATCCACCGAGGAGAGAATTACCATTGACACCGACATTTGCTTCAATAATTTTTCGGAAGAAATATGCTTACCTAATGTAATTATTGTTGAAATTAAACACCCCGAGCCGCATATTTCGCAAACCGTTCGCGAAGCCATGAAACTAAGTGGCGCGCAAGAATCATCGTTCAGCAAATACGCCATTGGTGTTGCCCTGTTGGAAAAGAATATCAAAAAGAATCTTTTCAAACCCACACTTTTGCAACTGCAAAAAACATCCAATGGATTCACTTGATTTAATGCAGGGACTTACAGGCGCGGCAACAAGTTCGTTGGCAGCTTTCATTTTTAGGTTTCTGATAAATTTTGCAATCATCTATGTTGTTATCAGATATATCTATTACCCCATTTACCGAAACAAAGACTTTGTATTCACCTTCTTTCTTTTCAATCTCGTAAACTTTCTGATTTGCTACCTGCTTAGCAGCGCAGTGCTTAAAATTGGTTTTGCCTTTGGCTTGTTTGCCATTTTTACCATGCTCCGTTTTCAAACAGTGCGCATTCCAGTGCGCGAAATGGCGTATCTTTTCATCAGTGTTACCATTGGTATAATTAATGCGCTTGCAAGTGTTGACATAGGCTTACCACAATTGATTTTTGCCAACTTGATTATTGTGTTTTGCACCTATTTTCTTGAATTCAAAAGCAAGCTTTCGCACGAAAATTTCAAACAAGTTACTTACGAAAAAATCGAACTTATCAAGCCCGAGTGCAAAGACGAATTGCTCGAAGACCTTCGCCTACGCACCGGCTTGCCCATTCGCAGGGTCGAAATCATAAGCATAGACTTTCTGCGAGATACCGCCCACCTCAATGTGTTTTATCAAAGTGCCGATAATGAAGCAGCCTCCAGAGGCATAGGCTGGGATGATTAGAACAAGGCGCGGTGGCGAAGAATGAGGGGCAACAATATTGTTGTCAATTCTTAACTGATTATTCGCGTTACACAAGCAATCATTCCCACAAAACAAACTAAATTCGCACCTCAAATCTTAAAATGGCTACTGTAAAAAAATTCACGTTTAATGCGATTGCAGAAAACACCTACATTGTTTTTGATGAAACAAAACAATGCGTAATTATTGACCCAGGTTGCAACAATGATGAAGAGCGCAATATTTTGCAATCATTCATAGAGCAGGAAGCATTGAACCCGGTACTATTGCTAAACACGCATTGCCATGTAGATCACATTCCGGGCAATGCATTTGTGGCACAAAAATACAACACACCCATTTACATTCATGAATTGGAACTGCCCTTGATGCAAGATGCTCCTTTGTATGGCAGCATGTTCGGTATCAATTGTCCGCCTTCGCCCGAACCAACGGGTTATTTAAAAGCTGGTGATGATGTGCAATTTGGCAACACAACTTTCAAAGTGCTTTTTACACCTGGGCACTCACCCGGCAGTGTTACTTTTTACAACGAAAAAGATGCATTTGTAATTGCCGGTGATGTATTGTTTTTAGGCAGTGTTGGTCGC
This sequence comes from uncultured Chitinophagaceae bacterium, assembly GCA_964552715.1. Lineage (GTDB taxonomy): Bacteria > Bacteroidota > Bacteroidia > Chitinophagales > LD1 > UBA7692. Next base: position 20,020 of record CAZKHZ010000024.1, read on the forward strand.
TACGATTTGCCCGGTGCAAATGGCGAAACATTATTCAATTCTATAGATACGCAGTTAATGCTATTGCCCGACAACACAAAAGTATATTGCGGGCACGGACCCGACACAAGCATTGGGCACGAGCGCAAAACCAATCCATTTTTGAACAAAGCTTTTCGCAGCGAGTTATCTTAATGTATTATGAGTTTTAAAATTGATTTACATAACGAAAGAAAAAACTACGACAAGCATTCTTTGTCTGAAGAATACGTTTTGCAAAACCCTTTTGAGCAATTCTCGCTTTGGTATAAAGAAGCTGCTGAAGAAGAAAAAATCATTGAGCCAAATGTGATGACATTAGCTACGGCTTCCATCCATGCAAAGCCTTCTGCAAGAATTGTTTTGCTTAAAGAATTCAGCCCAAGTGGCTTTGTGTTTTACACCAACTACTGTAGCAAAAAAGGAAAAGAACTAGCTCAAAATCCGCAAGCTTCGCTCTTGTTTTTTTGGGATGTTTTAGAAAGACAAGTGCGCATAGAAGGTGTGGTTAAAAAAATTGATGCAGCAAAGTCAACCGAGTATTTCAACACACGACCGATTGAAAGCAGAATTGGTGCCATTGCTTCTCCACAAAGCGAAATCATCACCTCCCGCGAAGTGATGGATAAAAAAATTCAAGAGGTAGAATTTGAGGGAAAGCTTGAGCGACCCGAGCACTGGGGCGGCTTCATTTTAATTCCCGATTACTTTGAGTTCTGGCAGGGCAGACCCAACCGGGTGCACGATAGATTATCGTTTACAAATCAAGCCGACAATTGGCGCTTGAATAGATTAGCACCATAATTACTTTACAAAAGGTAATCGCCCAACTACTTGCACACCACTTTCATCATACTTAAATAGAACAGCCTTATTCAGCTTTCGCTTCTCGGCAATTTGCATTGCTTGCTGTTCGTTTTTTACCCACTGCATATTGCGTTTAGCATACCAAATTTCCTGCGGCTCGGGTGTTTTGCCCATCACAAAAATCACTTCATCTTTTTGCGCTTCTTTTGCTATTGCTTCCCCCGCAATTTGAGCATCAGCATACTTTGAACCGTAAATAGAAATATCGCCTGGCTTATTGGTTAAATAAAACTGCCCGATGCACACTGCCACAAAAACCAAAACTGTTGCATTGATTTGTCTGATAGAATAAGCCCCGCTCTTTTTTATTTTATCGTAAAGAATACCCAGCAACACGCTAAAGAAAAGTGACGCATGCAACACCGTAAAATCTTGTACGCTATAATTCAAAAATAAAGCGTGCATAAGCAACACAGGTAAAATTGAAAGCCATATAAAGCGATAACCATTTTCGCTGAAAACAATTCTAAGTTTCGACTTTGTAATTGCCACCCAACCAAACAGCACAATGAAAATATATACAGGAAAATAGTTGGCAACATAGTTAAAGAGCAACCTGCCAAACAAAGTGAAATAAGAAAAAATGAAATTGAACAAACCGTGCTTTGTATCACTTAAACTGCCGCGTAGCAAATACCTATTCATCAACTCCGAAAGGTAAGCCTCGGCACCATTGATTTGTGAATACTGATAAATGATAGTGCGCAGCGCAACAAGCGAAATCACAATTGTTGCAATAATCATCACGTTAAACCCTTTTATATTTTTTACATGCAGCAAACTGTACACCACCACACCAAAAGCAAAAAACAAACCCAGCCAACTTGTGTAAATCATTAAAAACAACACCAGCGTGTAGAAGAAAATATACTTTACAGAATAAAACTTCTGACGGATAATCATTTTTAAAGTGGTGTAAACGCCAATCACAAAAAGCGTATGCACCGCCATATCGCTCATGTAAACATTGCCCTGAAACCAAAGCGTGGGCGGCAGAAACAAATACACTGTAAAAGCCACCACTGATGCGCGATGCGGGTAACTTCGCGCTCGGTTAAAGCTTAATAAACACACCGTAAAATACACGAACATGGCACTCAATAAATGCAGCAGCATATTCAATAGTTGCAGCGGCAAAACATCGGGGGTGATGTGTAAAACAGAGAACACAAAAAATGGAAAATAGTAGGCAAGCGGTGGATGCGAAACATAGTAGCAGTTGCCCTCGGCATCTACCATTTTGCCCGAAGCATTTGCATGATTATTAATGTTCTTATCAGCCAGATTATTGAAAGTCATTACCGGATTGAAACCATATTTATCAATTCCGTTTTCATTCCAAATAGTCATCACGCGCAACGCAACGGCAGTGCAAAACTCATGATGCTTTGAAAGTGGACGATTCAACTGGGGAAGGCGCACCAATACACTCAGCAAAAATATACCGAGCAGCAAAGGCAATGTGCGTGAAAGAAATTTCATTAACAGTTAACGGTTTGATTACAAGCACCGCAAACCTAATTCAAAAGCTAATAGCTATTTGTATTATTTATTGTTTGCAAATGGTTATTCATCCCTTATGCTTCAGTTGGTTTCATAACTGACCGCCACCTTTGCCAAAAAACAATTCATCCTAATTTGAGATAATTCGCTTCATCCAACTTTATTTGCAATCACAAAACATTTCATCAAACAAGCAGTTTAACGTCCACACATCCTTATTTCATATTGATGAATTCTTTAAAATACTTACACAAAAGCGAATTTCAACTTGAGTTGGGGAAAGTGCTTCCTGAACTAGAAATTGCCTATTGCACTTATGGCACTTTGAATGAAGCAAAAGACAATGTAATCTATGTGTGCCACGCAATTACCGCCAATGCTGAGGTTGCCGACTGGTGGCCCAAAATGGTTGGTGACAATTTTATTTTCGACACCAAAAAATACTTTGTTGTTTGTGCAAATGTGCTTGGTTCATGCTACGGCACTTCGGGTCCGTCAGCCATTAACGCGGCAAGCAATCAACCTTACGGCAAAGATTTTCCATTGCTTACCATTCGCGACATTGTAAAAGCGCATCGCTTATTGGCGCAGCATCTGCAATTGAAATCCATTCATTTATTATGTGGTGGTTCTTTGGGCGGACAGCAATCAATTGAATGGGCGGTAGAAGATGCTGCATTCATCAAAAATCTTTTTGTTATTGCAACCAATGCACGCCATTCTGCTTGGGGCATTGCATTTAACGAAGCTCAACGCATGGCAATTGAAAGCGGCAGTGTAGAAACGGCTCGTGCCATTGCAATGTTGTCGTACAGAAACTACGGCATGTATGAATCCTCCCAAACAGATTCGGAAGAAAAGGTGGATGATTTTCGTGCATCCAGTTATCAGCGATACCAAGGTGAAAAATTAAAAAAACGCTTCAATCCCGATTCCTATTTCCTGCTTAGCAAGGCTATGGACTCGCACAATGTTGGGCGAAATAGAGGCTCGGTAAAGCTTGCATTGCAGCGTGTAAGCGCAAACACTTTGGTGGTTGGCATTACCTCCGATTTATTATTTCCTGTAAAAGAACAACAGTTGATTGCCGAAGGAATTAGCAATGCTGTGTATGAAGAAATTGATTCGCCTTATGGACACGATGGCTTTTTAATTGAAACAGAAAAAATTTCTGCACTACTGCGCAAGCACATTGCACTTGAATGAAAGAGTTGCTGCTTTTTATCTAAGCAAGAATAGTTTTGATATTTGCGGCTTGCTATAAAATACAACAAGTAATAGAATGAAGAACAAAAAGAGTTTTGAAACAGAAGCCATTCGCACCCAAATAGAACGCACCGAATTTTTGGAGCATTCCGTGCCGCTTTATCTTACCAGCAGTTTTGTGTTTGAAGATGCCGAGGATATGCGGGCTTCGTTTGCCGAAGAAAAAGTGCGCAACATCTATTCTCGTTTCAGCAATCCAAATTGCACCGAGTTTGTAGAAAAGGTTTGCAAAATGGAAGATGCAGAAGATGGCGTTGCCTTTGCTACCGGCATGGCGGCTGTGTTTTCAACCTTTGCGGCTTTGCTTAAAAGTGGCGACCACATTGTTTCGGCTCGCTCGGTGTTTGGCTCTACGCATACCATTTTTACCAAAATTTTCCCGAAGTGGAATATCACCACTTCTTATGGCGATGTAAATGACGTAGCTGCTTGGGAGCAACTTATTCAACCCAATACTAAATTGATATATGCCGAAACGCCCACCAACCCGGCTGTAGATATTATTGACTTAGAGCAAATTGCTGCCTTGGCTAAAAAGCACAATTTGCTGTTGGTGATTGACAATTGTTTTGCCACTCCGTATCTGCAAAAGCCCTTGGCGTTTGGGGCAGATTTATCTATACACAGCGGCACCAAATTTATGGATGGGCAGGGGCGCGTGCTTGGGGGCATCACCGTGGGGCGCAGCGATTTGATTAAAGAGATTTACACTTTTTCGCGCAACACGGGTCCCGCGCTTTCGCCATTTAATGCTTGGGTGCTTTCTAAAAGTTTGGAAACACTAGCTGTGCGCATGGATAGGCACTGCGAAAACGCGCTAAAACTTGCGGAGTACCTCGAGCAAAAAGACCAAGTGAGTTGGGTAAAATATCCCTTTCTGAAATCGCATCCGCAATATGCCATTGCTAAAAAACAGATGAAAGCAGGCGGTGGTGTTTTGGCTTTTGAATTGAAAGGCGGCATTGATGCAGGCAGAACGTTTTTGGATAAATTAGAGATGCTTTCGCTCTCTGCCAACTTGGGCGATGCGCGCAGCATAGCCACGCATCCTGCCTCTACCACACACAGCAAACTTACCGAAACCGAACGCTTAGAAGCCGGCATCACACCCGGCTTGGTGCGCATTTCGGTGGGGCTTGAAGCTATTGAAGATATTATTGCCGATGTGGAACAGGCTTTGCGGTAAGGCAAAATTA
>CAZKHZ010000025.1:0-20165 GCA_964552715.1 uncultured Chitinophagaceae bacterium
TAATTTTGCCTTACCGCAAAGCCTGTTCCACATCGGCAATAATATCTTCAATAGCAGCAATGTCTCGCTTGCAGACGTTGCGTTAAAAAGCAAGAGCCCACCCGTGTCGCCTGCGCCATAACTACATACAGCATTACCGCAAAGCCTGTTCCACATCGGCAGTTTCGTTTTAGTAATGAACGAGCAACACAATATTGAATGATTACTTACGTTTAGTGTTTCGCAATCAATACTTCCTATTACAATTCAAACGGTTACTTTCGCGCGTTCATGCAAAAGGCATTTCTGATTATTGTTTCGCTGATTTTGTTTCAGGCAGCCCGTGCTCAGTTTCACGAGTTTGGGGCTATTGGCGGCTTTGCGCATTACTTTGGCGACCTTAATCCAAAGTTCAGTTTTTCGATGCCGCGCCCCGCAGCCGGTGCCTTTTATCGCTACAACATCAAAAAGCGCGGAGCCTATCGCGCAAATATCAACTTTGCTATGCTCGAATTTCGTGATGATGCAAACAAAGGCGAGCACTACAAGCAGCGCAATCTTTCTTTCAGAACCAATGTGATTGAAATTACCAACCTGATTGAATTCAACTTTTTGGAGTTTGATAAAAGCCAAAAGAAAAAATGGTTCACGCCCTATTTTGCTACTGGTCTTACGCTATTCTTTTTTAACCCCGAAGCTAAATACAATGGCAAGTGGTATGCCCTGCAACCGCTTGGCACCGAAGGTCAGAACGATGCTAATTATTCAGGTGTAAAAAAGTACAACCTCTACAATTTTGCTATCCCGTTTGTGTGGGGTTTCAAGTTTTCGGTAAGCGAATGGAACTTTGGTATCGAAGGCGGCTGGCGACAGACTTTTACCGATTATTTGGATGATGTAAGTGGCAATTACCCAAGCTATGCTTCATTGCCAGGCGGCTCGGCAGGTTTTGCCGCCCAGTTATCCGACAGGAGTGGCGAAAATGGTGGCGAACCCATCGGTAAGCCCAATTATCAGCGCGGAGAATCGCCTAAAAAAGACGCTTATTTGTTTGTGGGGGTCACTGTCAGCTACACTATCATGCGCATTCAATGCCCAAAACCATTCAGCACAAGGTAAATTGTTATCTTCGCGTTCCTTTTTTGAAAAAGCAAAATGAATAAAATTAATATGGTAAAGAATCTGGTGCATTTGTTAGCCAATATTCCATTTCAAGTACCATTTATTTAAGCACCACCCAAAGGGCATGAGCGAACTGAAAAACGAAATAGACTTAACTAAACTACCTCAACACATAGCTGTGATTATGGACGGTAATGGACGTTGGGCAAAGCAACAGGGTAAGTTGCGGATTTTTGGGCATAGCAATGGCGTAAATTCGGTTCGCGAAATTTCGGAAGCCTGCGCAGAGTTGGGCGTAAAACATTTAACGCTCTATGCTTTCAGTACCGAAAACTGGAATCGCCCGCAAGAGGAAGTAGGCGCGCTGATGCAGTTGCTGTTAAAAACTGTGCGGTTGGAATTGAAAACGCTGATGAAAAATGATATTCGCCTCCGCGCAATTGGCGACTTGGCTTCGTTACCCAAAGCAACCGCAAAAGAACTGAACGATGCCATTGAAAAAACATCAGCAAATAAGCGAATGGATTTGATACTTGCTTTAAGTTATAGCGGAAGAAATGAAATCACTTCGGCTGTGCGTAAAATTGCTGCTGAAGTTAAGGCAGGTAAGATAAATACCGATGACATCAACGAAGACTTAATCAGCAATCATTTATATACCGCCAATATTCCCGACCCAGAATTGCTAATTAGAACAAGTGGCGAAAAGCGGGTTAGTAATTTCTTGCTGTGGCAGTTGGCTTATGCCGAATTGTATTTCACCGATTTATTTTGGCCCGATTTTAATAAAGAGGAATTATATAAAGCCATCCTCGAATTTCAACAGCGCGAACGCAGATTCGGTAAAACAGGCGAACAAATTCAACAATGAAAAAAGAGTTGCGAGGAGCAATTTGCGAGTTACTAGATATGAGCTACAAATCATTTATGGATTTACAGATTTGCAGATTTGCGAATTTTGTATCAGAAATCAAAAAGCCCTTAAGCCTCCGTCTTTTGTCATTGGTTATTGTACTCATATCTCATGTTTCATTTCTCACGGCTCAAGAAGTTATGGACTACTCAACCTCAAAAGAGTATGAGATAGCGAACATTAAAGTAGAAGGAACAAAATTCTTAGATGATAAAATTCTAACCACATTGTCGGGTTTGCGGGTAGGTGATAAATTGAAGATTCCAGGCGAGGGAATTTCTAAGGCAATTAAAAATTTATGGAAGCAAAGATTGTTTGCTTTTGTTGCGGTTGAGGTAGAAAGAATTGATGGCGATTTTATTTTCCTAATTATAAAATTAGAAGAGCGTCCGCGCATTTCGCGTTATAATGTGAAGGGTGTAAAGTCTGGTGATTTAGAAGAGTTAAAGAAGAAAATTGACCTGCGCGCAGGGAGTATTTTAACCGAAAGCGTAAAGAGCCAAGCGTCAACAGCAGTTAAAGCTTTCTACATTGATAAAGGCTATCTAAATACAATTGTAGAAGTGCGCGAAAAGAAAGATTCGCTGATTCCGAATAGTGTGAAGGTTGAGTTGTGGGTGGATAAAGGTCAGCGCGTAAAAATTAACTACATCAACTTTTCGGGCGTGCAGCAAGTAACCGAAAACAAGTTGCGCAAAACCATGAAAGACACCAAAGAGAAAGTGAAATTCGATTTGGATGAAATCTTAAAATTCAAGCAAAATATTAAAGACACCACACTGCGCAAACACTGGTATCGCCTGTTAGAAATTTCCCCAACACGTATCTATGATTATGTTGACCGCTTTGCCAACCTAAACTTCTTTAAGAGTTCAAAATTCAAGCGCAGAGAATATGAAGACGATAAGCGCAAAATCATTGACTATTACACCTCGCAGGGTTTTCGCGATGCAGCTATTGTGAGTGATTCGGTTTACTCTACCGACTCGCGCAATTTGAACATTTTTATTGCCGTAGATGAAGGCAGAAGATATTATTTCAGAAACATTTTCTTGAATGGAAACACCAAGTATTCCGATTCATTGATATACAGAATCATCAATATTAAGCGCGGTGATATTTACAACCAAAAGGCATTAGATGAAAAGTTATTCATGAGCCAAACTGGTGGAGATTTGAGTTCATTATATATGGATGATGGCTATTTGTTTTTCAGTGTAACGCCATTGGAAGTTAATATTGATGGCGATTCTATTGATGTGGAATTGCGCATCAGCGAGGGTCCGCAGGCAATTATTAAGGATGTGCGCATCATTGGCAACAACAAAACAAACGAAAGGGTAATCCGCAGGGAGCTTTACACTTTGCCAGGCAATAAATTTAGCCGTTCTGACTTGTTGCGCTCACAAAGGCAGATTGTAAACCTTGGGTATTTTGACCCGCAGCAGTTGGATATGGTACCAATTCCTAACCCTGAAAAAGGAACGGTTGACATTGAATATCGCGTTACTGAAAAACCTTCTGACCAATTGGAATTATCTGCCGGTTGGGGTGGGCAAGGACAAGGTTTGGTGGGCACACTTGGTTTAACCTTCACCAACTTTTCTATCAGAAATATTGCCAAGAAAAAAGCTTGGAATCCTTTGCCATCAGGCGATGGACAAAGGCTGAGTATTCGTGTGCAAAGTTCTGGTTTGCAAGCGCAGTTCTATACTTTCTCTTTCACCGAACCATGGCTGGGTGGCAAAAAACCCAATTCGTTTACTGTAAGTTTTAACCGCACACGATTGAACAATTTAGGTGTTAACAATACAGTGCTTGGAAAATATCTAGCTACTTCGGCAACTGTTGCTTTGGGTACGCGATTGAAAAAACCCGATGACTTTTTTACGGTTGAAGCTGCCCTTACCTATCAGCGTTATGAATTGAGAAACTACGTTAACTCATTCTTCATTTTTGATAATGGAAATGCAAATAACCTTCACGTTTCTTTCAATATTTCTCGCAACTCAATTGATGCGCCACTGTATCCAACTCGAGGTGCTAACTTTGATTTTACGGTGAGTGCTACCTTGCCTTATTCATATATGTTTGGCAGCAGAAAAAATTTGGATTACTCAAATCCCGACTTGCCAAATGCTGATCGTTACCGTTGGGTAGAGTATCACAAATGGAAGTTTAAAGTAGATTGGTACATCAACGTTTGGAAGAATCTGGTTATTCGCACCAGTGCCAAAATGGGCTTCCTTGGTTTGTATAATCCTAGAATCGGTTTCTCGCCATTCGAGCGTTTTGAGTTGGGTGGCGATGGTATTTCTAATGCGCAGATTCTTGGCCGCGACATTATAAGTCTGCGCGGTTATCCGGTGCTTACGCCAAACGGAGGTTCGCCTATCTACAACAAATTCTCTTTTGAGATTCGCTACCCTGTGTCGCTCAATCCATCGGCAACTATTTTTGCATTGCTGTTTATGGATGGCGGTAACTATTGGGGCAACATCAGCGACTATCGTCCTTATGACCTGCGCAAATCGGTGGGTGCCGGTGTTCGTGTGTTCCTGCCAATGTTTGGTTTGCTTGGTTTCGACTATGGTTTGGGTTGGGATCGCGCACCAAAACCAGGCAAAAACATCTTTGCTAAATATGGCGAGTTCCGTATTGTGTTAGGTTTTGAGCCAGAGTAGGATAGAAACCTTTAAGGTTTGTATAAGGTTTAGTGCCGATACGCTTTGGCATCTGGGCAAATAATATTGCTTACAGCTATTTATTGTTAGGAGTTTTACTGCCAAACCTTTTCATCAATTCAACGGTTTCTTTAGTGTCTGCACCTTCTTTTTTGCCAGTTTCTATAGCATTGATGGCTGCTTTTTCAGCATCCGCTTTTCTGCCTGCTTTGTAGAGCAACGCAGCATAAGTATCTAAAAGCGGATATTCTGCATTCTGTTTGATGGCAGCCTCGCTCCATGTAATTGCTTTTGCAATTATTGCCTTGTCATTGCATTTTTCATACACATCCCACGCCCAGCTATTCATTGTGTTGGCGTCTATCTTTTCTTCGGTATTTAATTTATCAACCAATGCGGCAAATTCATTCCAGTTGCCAGTGTTTTTGTTGAACCCGATACGCAAATAGGTTTCGCCTTTTGGTGTAAAATCGCCTGTATGCTTTTGGAAGAAAGCCACTGCCGTTTCAAACTCAGTTTTGCTTTTGTGTTTTTCAGCAGTTTCTACCATTGTGCTTCCAATTCTTTCAAGTACGGACGCTACTTCACTTTTGCCAAACAACTTTTGGTAGTTTGAAATATTGCTCACAAAAGCATCTGTTTGAGCTTGTGAAAGCAGATTTGTAAACTTACTTATCACACTAAAATTTACCTCGCTCAACAAATCTTTTTCGGCATCCAGATATAGTTGAACTGTGGCGGTATCTGTCTTTTTACGCTCGGTATTTTTGCCAAAAGCATCTTTATAAAACTGTGGAAAATTCAATTCAATTTCTCTAGTAACTCCACCACGTGTTTCGCGATTTTCTCTTACAGTTGCCTGCTTCAAAAGTTTGGCAAATGACTCCACTTCCTGATAGCCAGACGTTTTGTAAAGCAATGAACCATCGGGTGCAAAAATCAGAAAAGATGGAAAGCTGCTTACGTTAAATTTCATGGCAATTTTGGTGCCGTAATCTCTTTCCATTTCCAACTTTAGCGACACAAAGTTTTCGTTCATTAGGTTTATAATACTCGTATCGGCAAAGGTTTTTTTGTCCATCACTTTGCACCAATAGCACCAGTCGGTATAGGCATCTACAAAAAGTAGTTTGCTTGCGGTGGAAGCTTTTTCAGTGGCTTCCACCCAGTTGTTATCAATGAAGTTTACTTTTTGCGCAGTGATATTCAAGCTCGCGAAAACACAGACAAGCAGTGTTAGTTTTACTTTCATCTAAAGAAGTTTTGTGTATAAAAAATTATTGTTGGAAGTGTTTTACAACTTAATGCCTCCGAATACTTTTTGAAGAATATCGGTAGTGCGGGCAGCGGGGTCTTTACGGATTTTAGCTTCCTCTTGTGCTATTAAATAAAATAAGCCGCTGATGCCTTTGCGGGTAACGTAATCGGGTAAATCTGTATTTATTTTTGCCACAAATGGAACGCGGTTGTATTGTGTCATGGCTTGTTGCCAATATCTTGTTGCCAGCGTTTTATCCAATGCAGTTTTGATAGCAGGTTTGAATGCACCAACCAATTGTGTGGTAGTGGTTCTTTCTAAAAACTTGGTTGCGGCATCCGTTTGCTGATTGCTAACAATATTGATGGCATCGGTGATGGTAAGCTGCGTAATAGAATTTACAAAAATATTTTTTGCCTGCGGTGCTGCCTGTTCGGCTGCGCGGTTCATGCTTAGCACAATATTATCTACCAAAGCGCCTGCGCCCACTTGTCTTAGTGTGCTTTCCATAACTTTTGCTTCAGGTGGAAACAACACTTTTATAAAAGCATTTTTAAAGAAGCCATCAGTTGAAGAAGCTTTGGTAACACCTGCGGTGATGCCGTTCAGCAAGGCTTGTTTGATTGCCTGCCCGGCTTCGTTTTCGGTAAAAGAAGATGACTTGTTGCCCGTTGTGGTTTTACTGGTGGAAGGTGTGGTAGTGCTGCGCGATTTGATTTGGCCGTCCAGTTGTTTGTTTAATTTATCCATACTGAATTGTGCCTGTGTGTTTGCCGCAGCAACAACGAATAGAAGGAAGAATAACTTACGCATATACATTGATTTTGGGCGTAAGATAGAAACTCTGCATAGATGTAAAATGCGAAGTTTGGGCGTAAGAGATTTTAACAGAGTGGGGGAAGGTAGAGACAGGAAAATGGTTGGATTACAAACCTATCTTTAATGCCCTTGCAAAGGCGGGGAGACACTGAGTAACAGCCAGAAAACAGGTTTTTTGCAAATTGTTTTGCGTGCTTTGTTTTAGCTAAATAGGATGAGACAAAAGGCAGTTTTGAGTTTCTCGTATTCTATTTAAAAATCAAAACTAAAGTTCCGGCAATAATTAAACCTGCCCCAATTGCTGTTTTGAGTGTGAAGGCTTCGCCTAAAAAAATTACCGCTAAAATGATGGTGAGGGCAACGCTTAATTTGTCGATGGGTGCTACTTGTGATACATTACCTAATTGCAGTGCTTTGAAGTAAAAAAGCCACGACAGTCCTGTGGCTATACCAGAAATAATGAGGAAAATGATGGTTTGTTTTGGTATAGCACTAATGTCTTTTGCTTCGCCTCGAAATAGAACAATAGACCAAATCATTATTAGTATAACAATTGTTCGTATTGCTGTTGCAAGATTTGAATTGATGTTAGCTACACTGACCTTTGCAAAAATTGCTGTAAGGGAAGCGAAGACGGCTGATAAGATTGCATAAGTCCACCACATAGTTTTAGAATTTATAGTTGTAACCGATACGGATTACTTGCGTTTCGTAATAATCGTAGCCCACGTAATTAAATCCATTTCCGCTTATGTTTTCTCTAGTAACCATAGTGTTGGCAAGGTCGGTGGCATTGATAAATAATTCGCCTTTGCCTTTTTGAATACTTTTTTTCAAACCCAAATTTAATGAAAAGCGTTGTCCGATTCTGCCTTGCGGAATTAAATCGGGAGCATAATAAATGCCTGTGAGTTGCAATTCGAAATTAAGGGGCAAATGAAAAAACGTATTCAGTTTTATGTTGCCAGAAAAAACCTGGTTGGTTGGCGATGAGAAAACGGTAGATACTGGATATTGGTTGATTATGGTAAAGGCATTGAAGCGGTTGTGATAGCCAATAAGATTGAGGTTGAAAGAAAACAGTTTGGTGATATTTTGAGTAAGTGTTGCTTCGAGTCCTGTGTTGAAGCTTCTGCCTGTATTTTGCATAACCGAATAAACGAGTGTGCTATTTGGAACAATGGTGCGGATGCGTGTGATGGTTGCATCTGCTAAACGGTGATAAGCAGCAGCGTATAGGTATCCAGTTTTCCAATTTGTTTTGTAGCCCAGTTCAAAAATGTGCGTGAATTGTGGGCGGAGTTCGGGATTGCCGACCTTTATAATTTCGGCATCGTCATACTTGGGGAAAATGCGGATGTCCACTTCGTTTGGTCTATCGACCCTGCGGTTGTAAAAGAGCGAAATTTTATTGTTGTCGTTTATCTTATAAGCCAAGCGCACATTGGGAAAAGGTTGTGTATAGTTATATCCATCGGTTTTGTAAACGGGATGATTGGGACCTACTTCATATTTAATGTTTACATATTCTACACGCAAGCCAATTTCGGCTTCAAACTTTTTGCTTTCAAAAATATAGTTGGCATATACTGCCGGAATAATTTCTTTGTAAGTAGCGGGACCGCCTGCTGAGCTGTCTAATGGCGAATTGAGCCCGGGAATAAATTGCATGTCGGTAGGAATTCTACGCCAGCGAAATTTGACACCGCCTTCAATGCGTCCGTATTTGAGGGGTTGAACATAGTCGGCATTGAAGTCGGCAACATGCTCGTCTGAAATCAAAGCGAAAGCATCTTTGCCAGAGAAGGTTGGCAGTATATTGTCAAAGAAATATTTTTCATCCTCGCGGTGAAAGGTGTAATTGAAACCTGTGCTGAATACTCTGCCAGGCTGCTTAAATTTGTGCTGATAGTTAAGCGAAGCCATGGCTGTAATTTTCAACTCATCTTCTAAAAACTGCCAGAGACGAAGCCGTTCTGATAAATCAGAATTGAAGAAAGGCTGGTCGCCATTGTCAATAATTTTTTCGGTGCCGAACAAGCCTGAAATAGTGAAGGTGTTCTGCTCATTGATGTAATAATCTATGCCTGCTTTTGCGTTGGCAAAATGGGTGTTTCGGTTTCGCTTGGTTTGCTGATTAATGATTGTGCCGTCATCATAAGTGCGTGTTATAAATTCGTTTTTGTTGAGCGTTTGGGTGTAGAGATAATCGCCTTGAAAGAATAAATTGACTTTGTTCTTTCGATAGTTGAGTGAAAGCGTAGGATTGACTTTGGGTGTGAATTGATATTGCGGACGAATGGAGGGCAAATTTTGTTTGCGCACCCAAAGTGAACCCAAACCCGTTGCCAGTCCAACCTTTCCATTAAAGCCGTCTTTCTTATTCTTTTTGTAAATGATGTTGATGATTCCTGCATTGCCGTTGGCATCATACTTTGCAGATGGATTGTTGATGATTTCAATTTTTTCGATGGCTGAAGCTGGAATGTTGTCTAAACCAGATTGGCTTCCCATGCCAGTGATGGCGGTCTGTTTACCGTCAATCAGCACGACAATTTTGTCGCTTCCTCGCAATAGCACTTTGCCATCCTGAACGTTTACACCGGGTAGATTTTGCATGGATTGCAAAACCGAGCTACCACTTTGGCTGATGTTGTCTTCAACAGAATAAGTTTTCTTATCCATCTTTCCGCTCACTTCATCTTGCTTTGAGGTAACAACAACTTCGCCCAATGTTCTTACATCTTCTTCCATTTCAATAGTAGGCACTTCCAGAAATTCGGAGAGTGTTCCTACAAAAAGTGATGGTCGTTTTGCGGTATAGCCCACATAAGATACTTCTAAAAAATAGTTGTTGGGTTTGATGCCTGTGAGCGTAAACCTTCCTTGTTCGTTAGTAACAGTGCCTGTTATAAAAACGCTGTCATTCTCGGATTTCAAAACCACATTCACAAATGGCAAAAGAGATTTGTCCTTCTTATCTTTTATTACTCCTGAAACAGTAATACTATTTGATTGAGCAAGGGAAATACAAAACGAGAAGAAAAGGAACGCTTTGGTTAAAGCTATTTTCCTTAATAGGAATTTAATCATTTTTAGAACTGCTTATTTTAGAAAATTACCGTTGTTGTCGAAAATTAAATCTTTGCCTTTGATTTCTGCTTCGTAGGTTACAGTCCCTTTAGCATCAGTAATTTTTGCGGCTTCCTTTATTTTTTTTCCTGCATAGTTTTTTTGGATATAACTTTTAGTATTTGCCGGAAGTGCATCAACGTTTATTTCCACTTCTGTTTCAAGAATATTTCCTGAAGCATCAAACAAAATGGAATAATCTGTTTCATTAGTTTGAAACTCGGCTTCGTAGTTTCCGTTCTCTTTTTCCCATTTCAGTTCTTTTGCAGCAGGGTATTTGTTTTGCAAACTTGCTTTTGCAGATGCTGGTACATCTTTATCTTGAATTTTTTGAGCGTTGGCAAATGATGCTATGCACATTGCTACCAAAAGGATTGCTACATTTTTCATTGTTTATTTATTTATTGAATTAAAAATTGAAGGACAAATGTGCAAACAGATTTAGAATAAATTCTGAATGCTTAGAATGCAACAGAAAAAGAATGAAGATTTTTGGAGTAATTGTAAGATACTGTCCAGTTATTGATGTCGGCAATTTTTTTGACAATTGATAAACCTAGCCCTGTTCCTTGTTCAGATGGATTAGCTTTTGAAAAGCGATTGAATAATTTATCGTGCATTAAGGCGGTAGGTTGACCAGTATTTGAGAATGTGAGCGAGTGATTGGAAAGCGTTACTACAATCTTGCCGTTCGTAACATTATGCCTGATTGCATTTAGAAACAGATTGTTGATTAAGACTTCAGCTAAAACAGGATTGGATTTTATTACCAATGTTTCTAGCAGCTTAGTTTCTATTGATAAGTTTTTGGCTTTTGCCTGTTCGGTAAAAAAGCCGATGTGTTGTTCAATCAATTCATTTAGAGAAACAGTTTGCTTATTGCTATAACTTTCGTTGTCAATTTTAGAAAGTAAAAGCAGATTTTTGTTCAAACGGTTTAACCGGAAAACGCTGTCATTTAATGAACCAAAAATTTCGGACTGCTGTTGCGTAACATCAGAACACTGTATTAGGGTATCTATTTTTGCCTGAAAAACCGCTAAAGGAGTTTGCAGTTCGTGGGCTGCGTTTTCGATAAACTCACGTTGGCTTTTGTAGATAATAACGTTTCTATCAATCAGCTTTTCAATGCTTTTGTTTAGGCGATTAAATTCTTCGATACCTGTTTCGGAAAAATGTATTTGCTTGTTTTTGTCAATTTCAAATCCCTCTATCTTTTGAAGTGTTTCGTAAAATGGTTTCCAAAACGTAACGGATAATTTTTGTGTAATAACAAAAAGCCCTATGAGTAAAATGAAAATGATTGTGATGAATAAAAAAGCAATGCTTTTCATCAAATCTTCAGTTTCAACAAGGTTGATTTTTGATGTGTATGTGTATGATTTCCCTTGTACAGAAACAGGTGTATTAAGTTCTCTGTATGGTTCATTTTCGACATCTAAAGCGTCATAATAGGAAGTGTGAAAAAGGGTGTCATTAGTAATATTTTTAGATGGTTCAATTTTTACGTTTCTGTTGTATTTATTCCAGTTTGGAATGTCGGCAATTGTGAGTGTTGGCAGCGAATACTTAAAGAATTCGTTTTTGTGGAGCATCAGCGTTTCGTCTGTTTCTTCCAAATATAGATGCTCCGTTAAGCAATAAAACAACGGTGCAGAAATTATTAGGACACACACTGAAAAAATCAGGTAAGCTTTTGATGTTTTGTATAAGAGTTTTTTAGTCATGCTGCCATTTGTAACCTAAACCATACACGGTTTTAATATAATCACCGCTACCTGCTTCGTTTAATTTCTTTTTTAAGTTTTTGATGTGTGCATATACAAAATCGTGATTGTCTAACATGTCAGCCATATCACCAGAAAGATGTTCTGCAATGGCACTTTTTGAGAGCACTTTATTTTTGTTGCCAACCAGATACAACAACAAGTCAATTTCTTTTTTTGTAAAATCTTTCACTACGCTGTTTATGCTAACAGTTTTAGAGAGGATATTGATTTCAATTTCGTTGAAAGTAACAATGTTGTTGCCTTTGAAATTTTTTCGTCTTACAAGGGCTTGAATTCTTACAAGCAACTCGGATAAATGGAATGGTTTTGTTAGGTAGTCGTCTGCCCCGAGATTAAACCCTTCTATGCGTGTTTCCAAGGTTTCTTTTGCTGAAATGATTATTACGCCTTCTGTTTTGCCTTGTCTTTTGAGTTCTTTTAAAATCTCGAAACCGTTACTGTCAGGCAACATCAAGTCAAGCAAAATACAGTCGTATTCGTAATTTAAGATTTTGTCAATAGCTGCTTTAGCATTTGCAGCCCACTCACAAACAAAGTCGTTACCCGTAAGGTAATTTTGTATGCTGTTTGCAAGTTCGACTTCATTTTCTACCATCAAAATTTTCATCGGGCGCTAATTTACCGTTTGAATTTTGAATACTTTTTGAATTTGGGAAAATAAAAGGACTTTGCTTTTTTGGCTAACTTTTATAGAGCGCATTAATTTTAACTAAAAATTTTTTAATTCAAATTAAACTTTATTTTAGCTAAAGACAAGGCTAGATAATTTGATAAAAACGCCACTACGATAAGACCCCACACAAGTTCAAACATTTATTGTAAAAGCATTTTTAGGATATGAATCGTAGAAATTTCCTCTCAGCATTTTTACCCGAAGAAGAAGTTACCATGCAGGATGTTGCCCCGCGCGGTAGCACTACCGGAGTGGCACCTTACAACGGGCAATGGACAAAAAAAGAAGTGGCTCATTTGTTGCGTAGAACCATGTTTGGGGCGGCATACAGCGACATAGAATATTTTGCTACCAAAACCATGAGCCAAGCTGTGGATGAGTTGCTTACAAAAGGAACGGCTCCATCGCCTCCTTTAAACAATTACAATACAGCTCAATCTACCGACCCCAATTCTGTATTAGGTCAAACATGGATAAATGCTCCATACGACCCTAGCTTTGCTGGCAAGCGTGCATTTTCGCTTATGTCTTGGGCAATAGGCAACATGCTGAATCAAGGCAGAAGCATAGAAGAAAAAATGGTGCTTTTTTGGCACAATCATTTTTCAACCGCAATAACTACCTATCAGGACGGACGCTATGGATACAAGTATATCAGCACCATCCGTCAATATTGTTTAGGCGATTTTAAATCACTTACAAAGGCAATATCTGTTGACCCAGCAATGCTGGTTTTTTTAAACGGAACAAAGAATACAAAAAATGCCCCCGATGAAAACTACGCCCGCGAGTTGTTTGAGTTATTTACGCTTGGCAAAGGTCCAAACTCGCAATTCACTGAAGATGATGTAAAAGCAGCAGCTAAGGTTTTGACAGGTTATCGTGTTGTACCAAATTCTGCTTCTTATATTTTCAACAGCAACGGACATGACACTACAAACAAACAATTTTCTTCTTTCTTTAATAGCACAGTGATCACCGGCAAAACGGGCGCAGCAGGCGAGCAAGAATTAGATGAATTGCTGAATATGATTTTTGCGCAGCAGGAGGTTGCACTATACATCTGCCGCAGGTTGTATCGCTATTTTGTGTATTACGAAATTGATTCGGCTGTAGAAACAAATGTAATTGCGCCTATGGCAATCGCCTTCCGCAATGCAAATTTTAACATTAAAGTTCCGCTTGAATTATTGCTAAAAAGCGAACACTTTTTCGATGCTTATAATGTTGGCGCAATCATCAAGCCGCCACTTGATTTGCTGGTGGGAACTTTCAGAGAATCTAAAACAGCATTCCCTTCTTCAAGTGATGTTGCTACACAATATTATATGTGGGAGCAAATAGCAGTGGTGGGAGGCGCAACATTGCAACAGTTTATTTTTGTGCCGCCAAGTGTTTCGGGTTGGTCTGCATATTATCAGGCGCCAGTTTTTCATCAAACATGGATAAACACGGTAACACTGCCTTCGCGTAATGGATTGACGGATGTATTTATTTATGCCGGCATCACAAAGGGCGGCTTTAAATTGATAATGGATACTGCCGAATGGGCAAAACAGTATCCCGATGCTGAAGATCCAGATAAACTGATTGATAACTTTCTTGGGCATTTATTTACACAACCGGCATCAATTAGCCTAAAATCGGTGCTTAAATACTCGCTATTGTTCGGGCAGCCGAATTTTTATTGGACACAGATTTGGCTTGACTATATCAACAATCCAACAGATGCCGCCAAGAAAAAATTAGTGACCGACAGGCTTCAAAATACCTTTAAATACATCACCAGCTTAGAAGAATTTCAACTGAGCTAATTCATAAAAACATTTCAATTTTTGAAGATGAAACGTAGAGAATTTATACGCAGAGCAGCACCTGCATTAGCCGTACCAACAATTTTAAATGGCATTTCGCTAAGGGCATTGGGCGCAAGCCCAATGATGGAAGAACTGACCGGCTCGCGTGCAAACAACGACCATATACTTGTTGTAATAGAACTGAATGGAGGTAATGACGGCTTAAATACTGTAATTCCTATTGACCAATACAGCAACCTTTCGGCAGCGCGCTCCAATGTGTTGATACCGCAAAACAAAGTATTGAATTTGCAAGGCTCATCCGCAACTGGCTTGCATCCGGCAATGACTGGCTTGCAGGAAATGTATAATGATGGCAAGGTGCGTTTGGTGCAATCTGTAGGTTACCCAGACCCTAATTTCTCGCACTTTCGCTCCATTGATATTTGGAAATCGGCAGCAGATACAAATGAGTATTTAAACACTGGTTGGGCAGGCAGATATTTGAATTATGAATATCCGAACTATCCTACAGGTTATCCAAACACTACCATGCCCGACCCGCTTGCCATAGAGGTTGGTTCATTAGTTTCAACCATGTTTATGGGACCTTTCATTAATATGGCTTTTGCAATAACAGACCCAACTACATTTTATCAGTTCTTGAGTGGCGTGCAAGACCCTGTGCCTCAAATACTTTACGGAAAAGAGCTTACATATATCCGCACAATCAAACAAAAAACAACCGATTACTCTAATGCTATTAAGGCGGCTGCCAATCTTGTTACCAATCAAAAACCTTACCCTGCAAACAATCCATTGGCAGATAATTTAAAGGTGGTTGCTCGATTGATTGGGGGTGGTTTGAAAACAAAAATTTACAAAGTAAATATTGGAGGCTTTGATACACATGCTGACCAAACTGATGCTTCTGATACCACTATTGGCGACCATGCAACATTATTAAAGAATGTTTCGGAGGCCATTAAAGCTTTTCATGAAGATTTGAAGTTTTTGGGTGTTGCTGATAAAGTTGTAGGTATGACCTACTCTGAATTTGGACGAAGAATAAAATCTAATGCCAGCACAGGTACCGACCACGGTGCTGCTGCGCCAATGATTATTTTTGGTAACAAAGTGTTGCCAGGAATTTTGGGTAACAATCCAACCATTTCTTCGTCAACCACAGCTAACGATAACCTGCCGATGCAGTATGATTTCCGCTCGGTGTATGCTTCGTTGCTGCAAGATTGGTTGTGTGTTTCTAAGCCGGCAATTGACTCTACTATTTTGTTGAAAAACTTTCAGAGTTTGCCATTGGTGGATAATGCTGAATGTGCGGCTGTTTCCATTCGAGAATTGAATCAAGTGGCGGGGGAGTTGTTGGTTTCTGTATATCCCAATCCGTTTACTACTTATACAAATGTTCAATTTACAACAGGTGGAAGACATACTATGGTTTCTGTATTCAACAGCTATGGGCAACAAATAAAAACCTTAGTAGATGCAGATATGCAGGCAGGTACACACACAGTAAGTTTTGAAAATGAAGGTTATGCCGATGGCTTGTATTATGTGCGTTTTCAAAATGGTGCCGTTCAGCAAGTAAAACCTGTTGTGATTGCGCGATAAAAAATAAACTGTATAAACTTTAAGCCTTTATGGTTTGAAGAAAGGGCTATTTCTTTTTCAATTCAGTCATCAAGTCTTCCAGATAATCTGTTTGCAATTCTTGAATTTCTAATAGCTTCTTGTTATGGTGAACTAACAAGTGATCTATCTTTTCACTCAATAATTTTATCTCTAGCTCCGCTTTCAAATTGATTTTGTAATCGTGCTCGCTACGTATCCTGTCTTTTTGCTCTTGACGGTTTTGGCTCATCATAATGATAGGTGCTTGAATAGCTGCTAAACAAGAAAGAATCAGATTTAAAAGGATAAATGGAAAAGGATCAAAAGCCTTCTGAGCAAGTAGCCAAATGTTAACAAAAATCCAAATCAAGATAAAACTGAAAAATACGGTTATGAATGTCCAACTTCCACCAAAAGTGGCAATCCTGTCTGCCATACGCTGCCCAAACGTACTAGCCTCTTCTTTATCGTCTTCAATATTTTCTGAAAGAATAGAGTTCTGTTCAATAGCAGTCATCACATCTTTATCAATCACAGCTATTTCACCTTTCTCCTCAGATATAAGATGAGTTAAGTACAATCGTCTTAAATGATTCAATTCATCAATTGAAATCATACTATCGTCACTGAAACCCAAATGCTCTGATTGAATGAAATTAAAAATACCTTCGCGCAGGTCTTTTGCCATCACACCTTCACCGTTAAGAATATCTTTTTTAGAAATAAAACTTTTGTGCATTTAAAATTGAATTAGAGCAAAGCAGCGAAATAATGCGCAACAGTTTCAGAGTATTACGCACATTGCTATTTTCGGAACTTCTGATAATCCATGTGGTGTGCACGTTCCACAACACTCAAAACCCTACAAAATCTGCTTAATAAGATTTTCCAACTCCTCATCAGAAATGTTTTCTCTGTCAGATTTATCGTAAATAGTTAACAGTATAACTGTTTCTTTAATGATAGTAACGTAAGAAATTACTCGCGCACCACTGCTTTCTCCTTTTTGCTTGCTTTTAATTGCTAACCGGATTTTGTAGCAATTATTACCTAAATCGGTACCCTGTGCAGGATTGGTTTCTAAAGAAAAAATGAGGTTGGCAATTTCTGTTTTAAGTGATGGATATTTTTTTAGCAACCGTTTAGCGTGCTTCTTAAACGATTCGGCAAGTTCAACCTAAAAGCTCATTCAAAAAATCTTTGGCCGGTGTTGTTATAAGCTTACCTTTTTTAAGTTCGGTAAGCGTAATTTTAAGTTCAGTAAGAATTTGTTCTTTCGTAGGATGTTCAACACTATCCACCTTTTCTACAAAACCTAAACTATTCACCAACTCCATAAAGAATGACAATTTGTTATCAGGAATATCTAAAATAACTTGTTTCATTTTTAATTAGCTTACATACAAAGCTATGCAATTTCAATAAATAAATTAAAAATACCTTCGCGCAGGTCTTTTGCCGTTTCACCTTCACCGTTAAGAATATCTTTTTTGGAAATAAAACTTTTGTGCATTTAAAATTGAATTAGAGCAAAGCAGCGAAATAATGCGCAACAGTTTCAGAGTATTACGCACATTGCTATTTTCGGAACTTCAAAAATCAATATATGAGCGGAAAAATCAAATTTGGAACAGACGGATGGCGCGCCATTATCGGCAAAGATTTAATTACTGAAAATGTGGCGCGCGTTGCCAAAGCTACTGCCGACTGGGTGTTGCAGCACAATTCAAATCCAACTATTGTAGTAGGTTTTGATTGTCGTTTTGGTGGTTCGTTGTTTGCACAAACTGCTATCAATGTTTTTTGTGCGCATAACATCAAGGTGTATTACGATACCAATTTTGTGAGTACGCCAATGATTTCGCTTGCTGCAAATAAATTGAATTGCGAGTTAGGCGTAATTTTTACAGCCAGCCACAACCCGCCTTCATACAATGGTTACAAGTTGAAAAGCAAGTTCGGAGGTCCTTTGGTTCAAAAATATATTACCGAAGTAGAGAACCTCATTCCCGAACAATATGAAGTAAAAGAACATTCTCTGGAGCATTGGGTGGAGGCACAAATGTTAGAGTACGTGGATTTAGAAACTATGTATTTTGATCACGTTGCGGCATATTTTGATTTGGATGCCATCAACGATGCTGATTTAGTAGTGGCTTATGATGCAATGTATGGTGCGGGTCAGGCGATTTTTCCTCGTTTAATGCCTCATGCAGATTTGTTGCATTGCGAATATAATCCTTCGTTTTACGGGCAGGCACCGGAACCTATTCACAAAAATCTTTTAGAGCTTTCAGAATACATTAAACAAACAAAGCACATTGACTTGGCGCTTGCAACTGATGGCGATGCAGACCGCATTGGCTTGTATAACCGCAAAGGAGAATTTGTAGATGCACATCATATTATATTATTGCTGATTCATGTTTTACACAAATACAAAGGTTTGGGTGGAAAAGTGGTGATTGCATTTTCTGTTTCAAATAAAGTGAAAAAGCTTTGTGCGCATTATGGTTTGCCAGTTGAAGTAACCAAAATTGGATTCAAATACATCTGCGAAATTATGCAACACGAAGATGTGTTGGTGGGTGGTGAAGAAAGCGGAGGCATTGCAGTAAAAGGACACATACCAGAGCGTGATGGTATTTGGGATGGCTTGGTGTTGATTGAGCATATTGCAAAAAATAATACTTCGCTTGAGGCATTGATTGATGAGGTATATGCAATTGTGGGGAAGTTCTCATACAACCGCCTCGACTTACATTTGGAAGAAAGCAAAAAACAAGAGATTGTAGCCAATTGCAAAGCAGGCAAATACAGCAAGTTTGGAGATATTGATGTTACTGGCTTAGAAGATATTGACGGTTGGAAATACAATCTTAAAGATGAAGAAATTTTGATGATTCGCGCTAGCGGTACCGAGCCTGTTTTACGCGTGTATGCCGAAGCGTCTTCAGCAGAAAGAGTGGAAGAAATTCTAATTAAAGCAAAAGCTGAATTGTTGGGATAAACACCAAAAACAATTATGTCTCTGCTGTGTTTCATTAATTCTTTATTCCGTCAAATAAATTCAGTGCAAATTGCAGAATGGAATCATGGAAAAGTGGAATGTTGGAAGTATGGAAATACAATATAAACTAATGGGTTTATTCCCTGCCTGCCTCAGGCAAGCATATTTCCAATAATTCATCATTCCGTTTCAATAAATAGTATTCAGAAATTTAAAAAACAAGTTTAATGACAACTCTTACAGTGGGCGAAAAAGCGCCAGATTTCAGTGCAAAAAATCAGAGCGGCAATATTGTGTCACTCAGTGATTTTAAAGGTAAAAAAGTGGTTTTATATTTTTACCCAAAAGATGATACGCCAGGCTGCACCAAAGAAGCTTGCAACTTTCGCGACAACTATGATTTGCTAGCAAAGGAGGGATACGTTGTTTTAGGCGTTAGTATTGATTCAGAAAGAAGTCATAAAAAGTTTATAGAAAAATACGAGTTGCCATTCACGCTTATCAGCGATACTGAAAAGCAAGTTGTAACGGCTTATGGTGTTTGGGGCAAAAAGAAATTCATGGGTCGCGAATACATGGGCACAGCCCGTGTAACCTTTGTGATTGATGAAAAAGGCGTCATTGAAAAGGTGATTGATAAGGTAGAAACCACAGATTCTACAGCGCAAATTTTGGCATAATGTAGCTAACTTTTTGTTTACAGAACTGTGCAAAATCAATTTATGCACAACTACTTGATGCCCCCCTTTTTTCAGAAAAAATGATTTACGTTTGTTCCGTTCTAAATCACCTTATTTCTAAATCTGAAAATTAAAATATCATGGCAAATAACGCTACCGCTGAAAAGCTAAAAGCACTTCAACTTACGGTTGATAAATTGGATAAAGCGTATGGCAAAGGCACCATAATGAAGCTAGGCGATTCAAAAATTACTGCTGCTGATGTAATTTCTACAGGCTCAATCGGCTTGGATATTGCATTGGGTATTGGCGGCTTGCCAAAAGGCAGAGTTGTTGAAATATATGGACCGGAATCTTCGGGTAAAACAACACTGGCATTACAAGCTATTGCAAATGCACAGAGGCAAGGTGGTATTGCAGCATTTATTGATGCGGAGCACGCATTTGATAAAGCGTATGCAGAAAATCTTGGTATAGATTGTGTGAACCTATTGATTTCTCAACCTGACGATGGCGAGCAGGCTTTGGATATTACAGAACATTTAATTCGCTCGGGAGCAATTGACATTTGTGTGATTGATTCTGTGGCAGCATTAGTGCCGCGTAGCGAGTTGGAAGGCGAAATGGGCGAAAGCAAAATGGGTTTGCATGCGCGTTTGATGAGTCAGGCGTTGCGT
>CAZKHZ010000025.1:20175-24775 GCA_964552715.1 uncultured Chitinophagaceae bacterium
CTATTTCTAAAACCGGTTGCTGCTGCATTTTTATCAATCAATTGCGCGATAAAATTGGTGTAATGTTTGGCAGCCCCGAAACTACAACGGGTGGAAATGCTTTAAAATTCTATGCTTCGGTTCGTTTGGATATTCGCAGACAGGCTCAGATAAAAGATAAAGATGAAGTAGTAGGCAATCGCACAAAGGTGAAGGTGGTGAAAAACAAAATGGCACCGCCTTTCCGCACCACAGAGTTTGATATTATGTATGGAAAAGGTGTTTCTAAAAGCGGTGAAATTGTGGACTTGGGCAGCGACTTAAATATTTTACAAAAAAGTGGCTCATGGTATAGCTACGAGGGTACAAAACTCGGGCAAGGTCGCGATTCGGTAAAGCAATTGTTGGAAGACAATCCTGAATTGATGGCTGAAATTGAAGGCAAAATCAAAGCCAAATACCTTGAAGGTGTTGAGGTGGTGAAGGTTGAAAAAGAGGATGCTGAATAGTTTACAGCATTTCATTAGTTAAAAAAAGGCGGACAATTTTTGTCCGCCTTTTTTATGACTAAATGAGCACACCTAATTCTGCTTCTCTTTTAAAAGGCAAAAAGGTATCTTCGCATCAATATGAGTGTTGTAATCGCCAGAATAAAAAAGGAAGAGCATGTTCACTTGCTGAGAAAATTCATCGGCATTTTGAATGAAAAATCTGAGGTATTCACTGATGAAAAATACCGTGATACCTTTTTTTCAAAGCTGTTGGAACAAGGTCGAAAATCAAAAACACTAACTTTTACTGCTGCCAGAAAGGAGTTGAAACAACATGGAATTGAACTATAAAATTAGTCCACTAATCAACTAACTCTTTGCGGGCTTAGAACGTTTTAAAGATTCCTTTTTTACAGGGGCTTTTTGCTTAAATTCTTTTTTCACTCTTTTCTCAGGAGGTGAAGTTTTTTCTGCTTTGGGTTTTGCCTTTAGTTTTGGCTTTTCGGTGGAGTGCAGTTTTGGTTTCTCCTTTTCTTTTTCGGGTAACTCTTGTTTGCCCAAGGTGAAATGTTTAAGCATACGCACTTCGGGCTCGCTGAGAAAACGCCACCTGCCGCGCGGCAAATCCTTTTTGGTTAGCCCAGCAAAAAATACACGGTCGAGTTTGATTACTTCATAACCTAGAGCCTCAAATATTCTGCGCACCACACGGTTTTTACCACTGTGAATTTCTATACCTACCTCCGATTTAGTTTTTGGATTTGGAAAGGCAATTTCATCTACTTCCACAATACCATCTTCCAAAACCACACCACCTTCAGAAATTTTCAAAAAGTCGGAATCTTTCAACTTTTTATCTAAAAAGACATGATACACTTTTCTGATTTGGGTAGAAGGATGCACCAATTGTTGGGTAAGTGCGCCATCGTTGGTAATCAGTAGAACACCTGTGGTGTTGCGGTCTAACCTGCCAACGGGATACAAGCGCGGCTTTTTTGCCGATTTGATTTTATCGTAAGCCCCACGAATTAATTCCATCACCGTTTTGCGCTCGCGCTCATCGCTGGTGGTGGTGATAAAGTCTTTAGGCTTATTTAAAAGAATATAAACTTTCGATTCGGGGTTAAGCAGTTTGCCATCAAAACGCACTTGGTCTATTGGTAGCAGGCGATGACCCATTTCGGTAATCACAATACCATTTACGGTAACCTTTCCGGCTTTAATCAGTTCATCGGCTTTTCTGCGAGAGGCTACACCCGAGTGCGCAAGGTACTTGTTAAGGCGCATGTTGTCGTCCTCCACCTTCTCCGCTTCCTGAGGCACGTATAATCGTTTGCGTTCGCGAGGTTCTTTATCATTAACCCATCTTTCAATAGGTGTTTCATCTTCTTTTTTGTTGAATGAACGCACTCGGGCTTTCATTGCGCGCCCTGCGGCTTGATGTAATTGACTATCGGCAGGTTTCTGCTTTCGGAATTTTTCGAAAGGCACTTCCTGCTTGGCAGGTGTAAAATTTTTCTTGGGCTGTTCGCGCTTACTCATTTGAACGTGCAAAGAAAGGAATATACACGATAAACAGATATGTTTTCAGCAAACTTAATCAGGGCAAGGTGTAACATATGCTAGAAATGAACCGCTACCGTTAGCAGTAATTGTTGTTCCTTCTTTTAACTCTACAAAATCAGTCGCCCAAAATGCAGGATTATCAGAGGTGTAGATATTTGGAGTGCAACCTCCGCCACCGATTGCTACAGATTTTTTCACTTTGCGGTCGTAAGTGCCGTTATTATAGGCACACAGATTTTCAACTTTGTTGCAGTCTTTTTTCAGTTGCCAGAGTTTGAACCAGTTTACATACAAGAAAGATGGATTAGGTGTACTGCCATTTGGCGGGCACACCCAACAGTGAACAGACAAATTTACAATAACATGCAACGCATGGTTAATTTCCTGCTGCTCGTCAATCCAGTAGCTTAGTTCTTTATCATCTAAAAAGAAAGTTACTTTATTCTTTTCCCACAGGAAAGCGTGTTTGCGCTCGGTAACTAAATTAGGAACAGGTGCATCAAGAGTGCTCGGGGTATAGTTTGGTGTGCAACTACTGTAAGGTGAACGAAGAATATGCATATTATGAGGGATACTATCGTTGGTGATGGACTGGCAACCAAAGATTTCCACGGCATCAATCTCGTTATACCATGAACAACCGGGATAACCTTTCCAGTTATCAGAAGCATAGACCCAAAAAGCAGGATAAAAACCCGCACCTGATGGCATTATTGCGGAAATTTCATAATAACCATATTTGTATTGCGGTTTTGTAACAACTGCACCGCCTTTGTAGTGCCAGTACAAAGGATTTGATGGTGTTACAGAAGGATCCCAGTCATGCTGGGTTTGAATTAAAGGTGAATTTAATTTTTCATACTTTATCCATAGATAGCCAAAGCCAGTAAAAACATTGCTTACATCATCATACTGGCATCCGTTAATAGAATTGCTCCCCCAATAATTTCTATACCAGTAAGTAGTATCCAAACTATTAAAGTCATCTGTTTTTACATTTGTCCAGGTACCATCACCAATGGGTAATTGGGCAAATAAAAAGTTCGGCAATAAAAGTGATGCCGCTAAAAAACTATTGAACAAGTATTTTTTCATACTGAATTTTTTCAGAGCGTTCATCAATCAATTTAAGAAAGTAAAATCCTTTGGATAATTCCGAGACATCCAGATTGCTTATATGTTCCGTTATGGTTGATTTAACCATTCTCCCGTCACTTGCAAAAAGTGATGCCGAATAACGTCCCCCTTGTTTTTGTCTGATGTGTATTTTTTCACTAGCAGGATTGGGAAAAATCTCAAAGTAGTTTTCATTGGCAATTTCATGAACATCTGTTTTCAAGCCATCCACCTGCACAAGATAGGTGGCAGGAACTCCAGCATTCCAAAATTTCTTAATGTTGTGTAGTTGTCCACTCTTGGTTACACCTAAGAAACCCATGAAGTTTGAAACTGAAAAACAATTGTAAAGTATATTGTTGCTTGCCAATACTATTCCACTGCGCGGATGAGCGCCATTATCAAAATCGGGCACACCGTACAACACTTCAACGGAAGTAAAATACGGAACATCAATTACAATTATAGAACCTGTGGATATCGCAAAACCTCCCATACTTCCGCCTCCGATTCTGCTTATACCATATATTTTACCATCCACCCACGAGTATTCTAATTCCCCTTCAATTCCGGCTATACCTTCTGAGCCTGATATGACCTTAGTAATATCATCTGTCTTCAAATCTATTTTATAAACATTTCCCGAAATTTGACCTGTTCCTCCTCCCGAGCTTCCATACGTGCAGGCAATAAGTAGCTCATTATTTACATTCTCTAGATTGGTAGAAGGTTCTGTTTTGCCATAGTTTGTGCTATCTAACTGGAAGGTATAGTTAAAAGTATTTTGACTGATGCTGTATTTCCAAAACTTTGTGCAGTAGTCAAAATGCTGAAAATGGTAAATTAAATCATTGGTTACAGTTAATCTCTTGTGTTCAATGCTGCTGCCATTATTACTTTTTATCAATCCGGACGAACCGTCAAAGTCATGGAGCTTATTAAATGAATTACCAGTTAGCGGGATAGAAAACAAAGTGCCGAGATTGTTTGCGCCTCCGCTACCGCAAACGCCATAAAGTATACTGTTGTTCTCTTCCAATCCGCTGAATGGATAACCTCCCTGATTTGAATTGAATGTATGTAACACCGTAATACTTTTGCTTGCCACTTCAACGGAGTAAATTATAAAGGCGTTATCTACTTTTTTGCGTGCAATGCCGTAAACGCTTCCTTTTGCATAGCAGATAACAGTTGTAGGGCTATACAAGTCTGCACTGTCAAAGGACACCATATCTTCCAAAGTTTCGGCATCAGGGTTATATTTATAGATGCTTCCATTTTCGTTTATGCCGCGAAGATTGGAAATGCCCCATAGTAAAGGTGTTTGGCTATTAGCTGTCAGGAAAATCAATGTCAAACCAAGTAAGTGTATGTATTTCATTTTAGTTTACTTATTAATCAATTGATTTCCTTTGGCAACATTCATTCAATCTACTCTTTAGCACATC
>CAZKHZ010000026.1:0-2997 GCA_964552715.1 uncultured Chitinophagaceae bacterium
ATTATTCACTGCAATATTGCGGTGAATAATTTTGTTTTTCACCGCATTGAGAGAAATTATTGTCATTTTTAGCAATGGAAGCATAGCGGCTCGTAAGAGATTGACTTTTCGATGTTTGCAGAACGTGGGCGCATTGTAAAGCAGTATTCATCCTACAACTCCAAATACTCCGCATCATTCTGCACCGGGTAGCGCATCAGAAATTTAATTGCACGTGCAACATCCCAGTTCTCGAAAAATACCTTGTTTAATGCCTGCAGCAATGGCGCAGGCTGATTTACTTTTTCAACAATTAGTTTACCGATCTTAAGTGTGCGAATACCTTCGGCAACTTCACCAAGGCTTTCTAAAATTTCTTGTAGCGATTCTCCTTTTGCTATGCGATAACCCACCGTGTAGTTCCGCGATTTTGGAGACGAGCAGGTAGCAATCAAGTCACCAATACCTGCCATGCCGAGAAATGCTTTTTTATCTGCGCCCAATGCCTTGCCTATGTAAATCATTTCTGCCATGCCGCGTGTAATCAGCATTGCCCGTGCATTTTCGCCATAGCCTAAACCACTTAATGCACCCGATGCCAATGCTACATAGTTTTTCAAAACGCCAGTAAGTTCAATGCCCAATAAATCTTTGTTGCCATAAACCTGAAAACGCTCGCTGCGCAAACAGGATTGCCCTTCTCTAATTACCTCATCAAAGCGGCTGGCAATTACGGTTGCCGCAGGTTGATGTTCAGCTAACTCAGCCGAAAGATTGGGACCCGCTAAACAACCTATGCGCACTGCGCCTGTTTCTTCGCGAATCAGCTCACTCATGGTTTTAATTTGCTTTAGCGAAATGCTTGCGGGAGTTGCCGTTTCTAAATCAAACTCTGTATGCAATCCTTTTGTGGCATGAATAACAATATGGTCGGGGCGAAGAAAAGGTGACAGGTCTTGTATCATGTTTTTAAAAAACTGCGATGGCACCACAGGGAATATAATGTAGCAGTTGTCTGCCAATTCCTGCAAGCTTTCTACCACATGTACACGCTCGTGAAAAGTATGTCCGCGATATTGTTTTGTAGTGCGAATTTGTTCGGCTACATTTTTATTGCGTTCGTACAAAAACACACGCATATTTTCGGCAAGTAGGTTAGCAATTGCCGACCCAAAACTTCCCGCGCCTATCACTCCTGCTATTTTCTCTCTCATTGGTTTGCTGCTTTGTTCATCAAACTATATCCACTTATCCAATCCATAACCTTCTAAGCGGTTACGGTAATAGTATAAAAGTTTTAAATCTTCACTTTCGTAAGCGTTTCCGCTTTTTTTAATCGGGTTGGAAACGTGGTAAAGATTCACATTTTTCATACCATGCTCTACTATCTTATCAATGTTCCAACGCAACTCTGGCGAGGTTTGAATTTCACCATTACCTGCCATTTCTTTTAGTTTATCTTTTAACTTTCCTATGGCATCAAAAAGCTCTTGCTCGGGAATAGAAATGTCTTCTACCGGAGTGCGCAGCAAGGTAAATAAATCAACCTTCGGGTAACGTTTTTTTATCAATTCAAAAAAGGTAAAACAAACTAAGTTGCTTGTCAGCACGGTATTTACTTTCCAATAACTTTCTACAATTCTTTCACTTAAAATCTTCGTGTATTCTTCATCGCGCTGTTGGTCATCAGTCAATTCTCCATTGGTCATAAAGTAGCGTTTGATGTCAATTGGATGCCCCAAATGATTGAAGCTATTGCCTTCATCATCCACTTCGTTGCCAAACACATCCATCACATTTCCCAAAGAAATGGTGAGTGAAGAACTTGCAGTAAGGAACTTCAACATAAAGCGCAGCATTTTAAACGAAGTAGAATACTCATCGTTTTCGCGTATGTACAAATGCTTGCCTACATCTTTTAAATAGTCATTTATCAAGCCTGATGCCTCCAAAACAAAGTGATAATTAATTACCATCGGCACCACAAAAAATTTAGGTGCGATATTTTCTGGATAGTTCTTGAAATGTAATTTCTGCGCTTCAACGGCTGTGCCTAACAATCCGAGTTTTAGTCTTTTCTCCAACATTCCGGAGCGCGAGCGCGTGCCTCCTGGAAAAAAAATACTATGCGCGCCACGTTGCAATGCCACACAGGAATACGTTTTTAGGGCTTCGAGGTAAAAGTTATTTTTCTTTCTTCTGTCCACTTTGTAAGCACCCAAGCGGCTCATGAAATAGGAGAGGAGCTTAATGCTGAAAAGGTTCAAACCTGCACCATAGGTAAAAGCTGGCAAGCCAAGTTCGTTCAGCACCCAGCCTACCATGATGGAATCCATGTTGCTAAAGTGCGTGGGCACCACTATCAAAGTTCCTTTTTCTGAAAGTTTGCGGATGCGCTCTACATCTCCGGTTATCGGAATCTTTTCATGAATGGTTCTTGCGTTTGCACTCAGGTTTTTAAACCACTGCCCAGGGGCGGCATTCAACACGCGCCCAAAGAATTGTGGTAGAATAGTACGCGCTAATTGGAAGGAATTGTTTTCAAAATTTCCTGTTATCTCTTGAATGTATCTGTCAAGAATTTCGTTGGTAAGTTGTTGTGAAGTAATGCTACTGTCTTCAGTATCAACCTTCATAAACTTACTTTTTATACTTCCCCAAAACTCACGTTCATCAGGTGGGTCTGCTTTCCACGGTTTTTCTGTAAGGCGCACCCTTTCTTGAAATAAGACTTTTGCCAATTCTTCTTTTAAATCATCATCATTTTTTAAGCGGGCATACAACTTTTCCAGAGTTGCATCTTTTACCTGAGCCATAAAACCATCGCGGTCTTCGGCAAGTTTAGATATAGGCCATTGCTTTACGTCTTCAATAACATAAGGCAATGGATATGATTGACTGGTTGGTTGTTTTCGCTGTTCCATTTTGTATTTAGCTTGTTGAAAATAGAGCATTCATGCTTTAACTTCAACGTTGACAAGGTTACAGAAACAATTGATACTTTTCAAATAAGAATAT
>CAZKHZ010000026.1:3097-11704 GCA_964552715.1 uncultured Chitinophagaceae bacterium
TTTTCAAAACCCTGTAACCTTTTGCTGCACATAGGCGTACAAGAACACGAACCAAAATTAAAATACCTATGGAAATCCTATTAGCTATGCTAATTTCTTTTTCAATCGTGCGAGACGATGTGCATTTAGACCTTGCTAACATTAGCGATGCGGAAATCACAAAATTGTCTATCCAGCACGGATTGATTAAGCAGTAAGACCACATTCCCCGATTCAAAATCATGTGAATGTTACTTAATGCGAAAGCATTAAAAAAGAAATAAACGAGGAGCCGTAATGGCTCCTTTTTTTATGCTTATAACTTTGTAAATCTTGTTCGTGCAATTGCGCTTCCTTGTATTATTTCTACGAAATAAATAGCTGATGAAAGTTTGCTTACATCAAATGTTACAATGTTTTTGTCGGTAATAATTGATTCAATAACTTTTCCTGTGTAGTCGTAAATTGAGATTTTAGATTTTAGATTTGAGATTTGAGATTGTAGTTCAATATTCAAAATATTTAAAGAAGGATTTGGGTAAATCGTAAATCGTACATCGCTAAATCGCACATCTTCAACTCCAACACCTGTTACGTTAAAGGAGGTAGAAGTTCCTTCGCATCCATTTGCATCGGTAACTACCACAGTGTAATTTCCATTTTGTGTTGCCGAAACTGATTGACCATTGCCATTTGGCACATCAACACCTTCAAACTTCCATTGATAACTATTAAAATTCTGGGTACTAACACCATTACCCGATTGTGAAACAGTTGGTGTTGGTAAAGTGTTTTCAGTCAACACTAATGTAACCACGCTGTCGCAAGAGTTAGCGGCTACAAGTGTTGCGGTAAATGTGCCACCTTGGGTAAGTGTTTGGTTGTTGAAATTGTAGCTTTCGCCACTGCAAAATTTATCTGTAAGATTTGTTGTTTTAGCATCCAATACTGTAATGTCTAGGTTTACGGTGCTATCGCATCCGTTCGCACTAGTTAATAGAGCATTGTAAGTTCCGCTTTGCAATATCACTTGACCATTAAAGGTGTAATTTGAATTGCTGCAAACTGTTTCGGTTAGTTGTATAGTTTTTTTCGGTAACACTGACACTGTCACAGATGCTGAGTCAACACAGGATGAATTTGGAAATGAAACTGTTACTGTATATTTTGTTGTTTGTGTTGGTGCTACAAAAATGAAATTACCCGTTTCTCCATCACTCCAATTATAAACCGACCCACCCGAAGCATTCAATGTTGTTTGTGCTCCGCTGCATATTGCAAAATCTGAAGTAACACCTGCTACAGGTTTTGCCTGAGATGCAACACTTAGTGTAATAGAATCTCTGCATCCATTACCATCTGTGCCTATCAATTTATAAACTGTAGTTCCGAAAATCGTTACTGGCACATTATTACCTGTAAAAGTGCTTAGCCCATTTGACCATTCGTAATTAGTAGCACCACTTGCATTTAAAGTTACGATGTCGCCATCACAAATTTGTTGTGGGCTGTAGCTTCCTCCTATCGTGGGTTTCGGATTTACTGTGATGAAGGTGTTTTTTGTAATAGAATTTTGCCCGTTTCCATTTATTGAAGTTAAGGATACATTGTAAGTTCCTTGAGCATCGTATCTAACAGATGGATTTGGAGAGCTGGAACTTGAAGGAGTGCCTCCCGGAAAACTCCATGTGTAGCCAGTAGGTTGATTGGTAGAAAGGTTTGTAAATGTTACAAATGAACCGCTGCAAACTGTTGTGGGTGTAGCACTGAACTGAGCAGTTGGCGGCAAGCCAGTTTCTAACCCAATGATGTTTATGTTATCGAGATACAGGTTGTTTTGAAAATTGTTGTAGCCCTCAAATTTTATACGCACGGCATTAAAAGTTTTGTATGCGTTCAGATTAATTTCATAACAAACTGTGCCAATGGTACCGCCCAAACACCAGTCGTTAAAAGCTGCTGGAACGAAATCTGTATTAGATGTAGAAGTTGTTGCAAAAACACCTGTGCCATTTTCACCACGTGCAAAAATACGTGTCCAAGTTGTGCCACAGTTAGTAGATACATACAAAATAAGCGAGTCTGTTGCAGTTTGATTATATCTTCTGTAAGCATGATCAAAACGAAGTTTTACAGTATCAAAGCCCGTTAAATTTAATGGCGGAGTTATCAATCCATCTCGCTGTCCGATAGTTTCATAACTGTAAAAAGGAATACGTACAGATTTATTTCCTGGTGTAGTGCCAGCGGTTGTTATCAGCTCCCACGATATAGAATTATCTGGATTGTCAATCGTCCAGTTATTGGTAGAAAATGAGCTGCTCTCAAAATTTTCGCTAAAAGGAAGCGATAAACCTGGTGCACCAAACACAGCAAAATTGTTGGTTTTACTATTGTTGTTTGCATTGCCATCGGTTTTGTTGGTATTTACGGTAGCGGTTGTATTAGCAGTAAAAGTATGTGAACCGGTAGTAGTAGTTTGCGAAGGCAGGTTTACATTAACTTCTGCTTGAGAGGCAAGGCTGCCCGTCCAGTTAAAAGTATTCAAAGTGCCATTGTCAATACGATATTGAATAGTTAATGAGGTTAGGGTAGTTGAACCAAAATTCTTCAACACAACTTGCGGAACAAAAGTATTGCTGCATGAACTTCCTGTTGGAGCGTTTATCTTGTTGATACCAGCATCAAACTGCACAATCGAACCCTGCGCGCAAAGCAAAGCCTGATAAGCATTAATCCTTCCGCCTCCAAGCTGACCAACAAAACCTGTATTCACTGCATTAATATTATCAGCCGTAGTGGTAAGGCAGTTGCGAACTTGTGTGGGAGTAAATGAAGGATTTACGCCTAAAATCAAACCGCACAATCCTGCTGCAATAGGCGAAGCCATGGATGTGCCTTGCTGAGTTGCATAACTATTTGTTGGCACCGTGCTTCTGATGCTAGAGCCTGGTGCTGAAATATCTACCCATGAACCATAATTAGAAAAACTTGATTTTGCATCATTGCTGGTGGTAGAAGCAACGGCAATTACGTTAGTGTAACCAGCAGGGTAGAAGGTAGTGGAGGTTCCATCATTACCGGCAGCAGCTACCAGTGTTTTGCCCGAATTGAAAGCTGCATTCATAATGTTGTTACCTGTGGTGCCGCCAAATTCACTGCCCCAAGACATATTAATAACATTAGCTCCATTATTTGCTGCCCAAGTAACACCTTCATATCCGTCCGTAACAGAAGATGGGCTGCTTGTAGATTTTACCGGAATAATTTTTGTATTAAAACCAATAGAAGCAATTCCAGTGGTGCCGTTATTGGTAACAGCCGAAGCGCAACCTGCTACGTGAGTGCCATGCGAGTAAGCAGTGGTTGGTGGATTGGGATTGTTGGTACCCAAAGCCACATCCCTTCCTGCCAGCATGTTTGCCGCCAAATCAGGATGGTCGGTTTGCACCGCATCATCCACAATGGCAACTTTGATGTTAATGCTTCCGGTAGAAATATCCCATGCCTGTTGTGCACTGATTTTATACAAATGCCACCTTCCATTATTAAAGCTATTGGTTCCTAAATCGGTAGGTGTCAGCGCATGTTTTAAAAGTGGAACATGCTCGGCATATTCTACATTAGGCTGTTTCGACAAATCGCTAATAAAAGCATCCACTTCTTCTATCTTATTAAAGTAGAGGCGAATGGTTTGTTTCAGTTCTTTTTCTTTAGCAAAATAGAAAGATTGCCTTACACGAGTTACCTCATATTTTTTAAACAAATCATTCATAAACTCAAACTGTTTCAGGGGCACATTACCCACTTCGTCATGCGTAACACTCAGTTTATAATTGTTATCAAACTTAAAGTATATCTCGCCATCGCGCCTGTCCTTATATACTGTTTGAGAAAATGTGTGGAGAGAAAAAACAATAGCCGCTACTATTACGCAAATCTGCTTCATGTAAACCAAATATCTGTTTGAAAAAATGTTCGTATCACAAACATAGAAATAAGACCGAATGTTTTGGTTGCTTAACAACTCATTAAATATAAGATTTTGGTGGATGGATAATTACGAACACAGCGAACTATCTTTTTCCAAACAGTGCACTACCAATCCTAACTAAGGTGCTGCCGTGTTGTAGTGCAATTAAGTAATCGTTGCTCATGCCCATGGATATTTCCTTAAATTCAGATTTGTTTTTAAAGTAGGTGTGTTTCAATTTATCAAAAAGCATTTTCAGTGAAGCAAACTCTGCATGTATCTGTTGCGCATTTTCGGTGTTGCTTGCCATGCCCATCAATCCACAAATGGCAATGTTTTGCATTTGCTTAAAATCTTCATTCGCAAGCAAAGCAATAAGCTCCACTTCATCCAATCCAAATTTCGTTTCTTCTTGTGCTATGTACACTTGTAGCAAACATGGAATAATTCGATTCGCTTTAGCTGCCTGTTTATTTACTTCTACCAATAGTTTTAGGCTATCAATAGAATGAATCATGCTTGCAAACGGGGCGATGTGTTTCACCTTGTTGGTTTGCAAATGCCCTATCAGGTGCCATTCTATATCTTTTGGCAAGGCAGCTTGTTTTTCTACCAATTCTTGCACTTTGTTTTCGCCAAATACTCTTTGCCCTTGGTTGTAAAGCGAAAGAATTTCTTCAACACTTTTTGTTTTTGAAACAGCTACCAGCTTTGCCCCGCTGCTTTGCAACTGTGTGGAAATTTCATACCATGCTTTGTTGTTCATAAATTACTTTCGGGGCGTGAAAGTAAATTTTGCCCTCGTAATTCTCTTGTTTCTTTTTTGCGCTTGTAGTAGCAAAAAAACTGTTGTGCCCAGCAGCGAAAACATTATCCCATTCAAAGAGATGCAAGCGGTGTTGAACGATATTCACCTAGCCGATGGTTTAGCAAATCGCGAAGGCGACCCCAACGGTACTGCCGAAGCTTTGACTAAAGAATATTATAAGGCAGTTTTTAAAAAGCACAACATCAGCGATTCGGTTTTTTACAAAAGTTTTAAATACTACATGTACGAAGCCGGTATGATGGATAGCATGTACAACAATATTATAACAGACATTAGTAAAGAGCAGGCTGTAATTCAGGCTCATTAAATTCCTCGTGGCATGAAGCAAACATTTAATTCTATTGTAACAACTGTATTTGTATTAGGCTTTGTGTTTTTTATGTGGAACACTAAACAAAATCTAGCCTTCCCCGATAGCTATTACCAACCGTATTTTGATAGTGTGTTGATGTTGAAAAAACTCCCTGCCCGTCAATACTTTTACAAACCGTTAAATGAATCTTTTACTGAAATTAATTCATCGAATGTATTAGTTGATTGCGGAGCCAGCGTAAACTTCAAACCACTTGGTTACAGCACTGATAACTTGTTTGAATACACCCATGTGTATAGCAAAAACTGTGTGTACCGAATTGATTCTACGGTCTATCGTTTTGCAGAAGTTGCCTTTCCAAATCCATGTTTAGCAAATGGTAAGCTGGCGGCTGATGTTGAAATACGAAATACCACATCACAAACCAAAGACTTCTACCTGCGTTTGTTTTACCAAAACACTACTTATTGGTTTGCTACCGATAAATCCATGAATATGGATACAGATAAAGCTGACTACTTAGATAATTTCTATGGTGCATCT
This sequence comes from uncultured Chitinophagaceae bacterium, assembly GCA_964552715.1. Classification (GTDB taxonomy): domain Bacteria; phylum Bacteroidota; class Bacteroidia; order Chitinophagales; family LD1; genus UBA7692. The sequence goes on from CAZKHZ010000026.1 coordinate 8,735, forward strand.
GTTGTGCAAAAAGTTACGCTCAGTGCGGGCGAAAAGCAAACCGTAAAAATTCCATATCGTATTGGTTTAGACCCTAAAGGTGAATTTGATGATGATGCCAATGTGCCAGCTCGCCCAGGTAATTATGAGTTTTGTTTATTAATTCAAGATAATCCATCGCACCCCTTGCTTAGCGATTCGCTTGATTTAAAAACAACTAATCCCTTTGCATCAATACAAAAGGATGAAGCAGCTAATCTGAAAAAGAACATAGCATACACCTCGCCCCGACACTTCCGTTTTGTGTTTTTAGACGAAAGATTTGATGGCACCAACGACACAGCTCTTGGGCATATTTATGTTCCTTTTCACGATGATCAAAAGCCACTTTGCGATACCTGCACTGGTTGGTACAAAGACATTATTTCGGAAGATTGGGAGCATGACGATTTCTTCAATGGCAAAATCGCAAAGGCTGCAATGGTTAAAGCCGAGTATGGACAGAGAAAGCGAAATGCCTCAGTAAGTAGCAAGGGCATTCGCCTTGTAATTCCTGGCTCTACAAAACAGAACAAGCAAAAAACTTGGGGCGAGTTTTTCTTTGGTCAGGCGTTTAAGTATGGGCATCTTACGGTGCGTGCAAAACTGCCGCGCATGGTGGGCAGGGCGGGGTGCCCCAATGGCATCATACATAATATTTGGCTCTATCAACGCGACTACGAACGTGTGGATACCACACATCCTTATAGCTACCTCATTGACCCTACGCACGGTTTGCAGAAGTATGAAATTGATTTTGAAATTTGGAATTCTACCCGCGAGTGGCAGGCTTGGGACAATAAAAGCAATGTCAATTTTGCTGTGGTTGATTACATGCGTAATGCCGATGCGCGCCTAAAACCCGACATGGAACTTTGGACAGACAAATACTTGGTTGACAGATTTCCAAAGGTTTCTGCAAACATTATTGGCGAAGAATTATTGCCCGATTGGTTCGATAGGTTTCATACCTACGAAATACTTTGGGAGCCCAACCGGGTGCGCATGTATGTGGATGGAAAAGAAACTGCCGACTTTACACCCGATTTAATTTCGGTGCCAAACAAACATCTCTTTTTGTGGATTGGTAGCCCCTTGTATCAGGATGGCACTATGTACACGCAGTCATTTATTCCATTCTTAGAATCAGATAAAGAAGCTATCATTGACTATATTAAAATTGAGTAACCTGAAATGAACACCTCTAACAATAAATTAAAATCCTTGATGGAAGAATGCCGCGAGGAGCTTGGCTTCAATTACACGCTGTTGATGCATCGCCATTATGAAAGTTACCTCAACGCCATAAGTGAAAAGAATGCTTTTAATGCTGCCGAAGCAGCAGCAATAATGACAGATGTGATTCAAAAGCAGCAGCTTTATAAGCTCCACAGTCAGGTTTGTGAGTGCATTATTGATGAAATTTTAGCCATTGAGTTTGTTCCAGAAATAACCGATTTGTACAGGCAACTTGCGCTATCTTACGATATACAAACAAAATTCATCGAAGCCAATGAAATCTATGAAAAATCCTTCGCATTGTTACAGCCATATCGCGATTCAGATTCAGCAAGGGTAAAGTGGTTTTTTGCTTCCATGTGGTATAACCGCGCGCAGCATGTGCGCATTGGCGAAGGCGTAAAAGAACTTACTGAATATACACAAATAGCACTTGATTATTACCAAGTCATTAACGACCATCACGGCATTTCGCTTTGTTACAATCGCTTTGCAACGCTGCTGCCCGAAGATATGATTGAAGAAAAAATCACCCTGCTCAAAAAGATAGTTGAATTGCGCAAAAATGAGGATGTGCCATCTGCCATTGCTTTGGCAGAAGTAAATATTGGCTATTATGAAATCATGAAAGGAAACTTCGATTTTGGTGTAGGTCTGATGCGCGAATCTACCAATGTAATTGAGCGATATACCAACAAACGCTATGCAGCACTTTGCAATTTGCATTTTGCAAAAGGTTTGCTAGCTGCCAATCGCCCTTATGATGCAAAAAACACCTGCAATTATGCCGGAGAGTTATTGAAGGCAAATTCTATTCAAGCGCATCTGCACGAATACGACACCTTGTTGGCAGAAATTGAGCAGGCTATCCAAAAATTAGAAGCTTAATCTTCAGCCTTATAATATCCCACAGCAAGCATCAACCATCCGCCAATAAAACACAAACCACCAAGCGGGGTAATTGGTCCAAGCACCGCTTTTGAAATGCCAGTTAAATGAGCCGTAGCCATCAAATAAAGCGAGCCACTGAAAAACAATATGCCAACAAAAAAGGCAATGCTCGATTTTTTAGCCAAACCATGCGAGCCGCTCAGCGCAATTAAAATAACTACAGTGTGAATGAAATGATACAACACAGCCTTGTTGTAAATATCCGTTTGATAGGCATCTAAAAATGGTTTCAAACCATGCGCCCCAAATGCCCCCACCGCCACCGCCAATGCTCCCGAAATTGCTGCAAACATCTTTAAAATCTTCATTGTGCAAATGAAACTAAACTTCCCAAACTTAGGAAATGTTGGGTATAAAAGCATTTGTTGAGTTGCACGCCAATTTACTTAGTCTGCACTTAATCGGCAGGCTTTATCCTGCAACTTTTTAGTATAATAGGCTTCAATGATACTCTTCTGACTTTCATTTCTACACTTCGTACATTAAATTTTATGCTTCTGACGATAATTTTTCATCTTCTAACAAGGCAGAAGATACGGGGGCAGTGATAGAAGATGCGAAATGAGTGATAGAACATACGCAATCAGTGATAGAAGATATACGGTCAGTATTGGAACATACGTAATAAGTGTTAGAAGCTACGCGGTTATTTACCGAACATACAATGGCAGTGATAGAACATACGCGGTGATACACCGAACATACGAGGGGATGCACCGAACATACGCGATGAGTGATAGAACATACACGGTGAGTGATAGA
>CAZKHZ010000026.1:11804-24771 GCA_964552715.1 uncultured Chitinophagaceae bacterium
TGAGTGATAGAACATACACGGTGAGTGATAGATGATTCTAAATGATTGATATTTGATTGCTTGTGTTTGAAAAAAGCAACAGCTTTGTACTTATTTTATCAAAAAGCAAGGTTTATGCGTAAATTAAGCAAAGAAGAAGTAGCACAACTTCATATTTCAAAAGGAAGAAGCACTATGGTGCGCACCGAGGTGCTGAAATTACAAGCGGGTGAATTTTTAGAAGTAAAAAAAGGGGATTGGAAACAAAGAAACAGCCCAATACAAATGCTGCAAGCATTGGAAAAAAGATTCAAACATAAATACGAAATGCACACGCTGTCAGACAAAAGTGGATGGGTGATAGAAAAGCTGGCTTAGTGAATTTGAGCAGTACATAATTTTTTTAACTATTCTACTTGCCCCAAATTCAAAAATTTATTTCATTTACAAAATTGTAAACTCAAATATTCGCACATGGATGATATTGATATTTTTGAAGAGAACTTTGGCATGAGCATCTTTAATTTACAGTACATTGATAGTAAAAGATTGTACTCTAAAATTTATGGTATTACACCTTGTATCCTTGGCATACCAGGCGTAAACGTAAAAAAGGTAATAGCAGAGCTAAAATTGAATTTTAAAGATTCCATTCTGCACGAATATTATTATCACGTGTATGAGGATAAGAATAAGCTATCAACAAATTTCATGAGTTGCTATCCGATGAAAGATAATTTTATGATTGTGGCTGAGCGTAAGTTTTTATCTATTTTTTTTAAGGAAGGTGAGGAAGAAAAAGCAAATGTATTTAAGGATATGGCACTAAAATGCCGCGATAAAGCAAAGGTTAACGATTTTGAGATTAACCTAATCACACAATCGGCAAGCGGATTAGATTTATCTCCAATGGAAATACAGCGAAAAAGGCTTGATATTAAGCTAAACTATGATGATGATTTTGCTGAAATAGATGCTATCATCTGCAAACGATTAAATAAACAAAATGATAAAGGAATTGTGTTGCTGCATGGCTTGCCGGGCACAGGCAAAACTACTTATCTCCGTTACTTAATTGGCAAACTAAAAAAACGGGTAATGTTTCTGCCTCCAAGCCTTGCCGCCAGCATCACCAATCCTGATTTTTTAAATATATTAGTAGAACATCCAAATAGTGTTTTGATAATTGAAGATGCCGAGAACATTATCACCGACCGTAATGAGAGCCAAAACTCGGTGGTATCTAACTTGCTAAATTTATCAGATGGCTTACTTGCCGATTGTCTTAGCGCACAAATTATCTGCACATTCAATATGCCGCTTACAAATGTGGATGATGCACTTTTGCGCAAAGGCAGACTTATTGCTAAATATGAGTTTAAAAAACTCTCGCTTGAAAAATCACAAAGACTCTCAAAACATTTAGGCTTTGAGACATATATTTCTGAGCCAATGAGCGTTTCTGAAATTTACAATCAGCACGAGAAAAACTTTGTGAAAGAAAAGAAGAAAGTAGGTTTTGCAGGAAACTAGATTCTATCTTTAAAAAAAGGGCAATACATCACTTAGCTAGCTAATTATTAGCAATTAAAACGCTTGTACTTTTTTTTAAAATTGAATACAATGGATGCATATCTCAAAGAAATAAGCTTACCCCCAAAATAACAAAAGCCCCACCTGCTTTCGCAAATGAGGCTTATCAATTCATGTTAAAGATGCTTTAATAAACTATCAACCGTTTGCTGTGCTTAGTGCCTGGTGTTACAATGGCTACAATGTAATTTCCGCTTATCAATTCATTGATATCGAAATAATAAACGTGTGCGCCTTTGTTCATTGAAACGACTCCGCGCTTTGTAACCCTGCCCATCATGTCAAAGAAAATCACCTCTGCATCCATATCATTTTCGGTATTAACACTGATAGATGTAGTTGCCTTAGCAGGGTTAGGGGTGAACTCGCCAATCTCTAACACGCCACCTATGTTTCTAATTTCGGCAGTAGCTATAGGGCTGTATTCAAACTTAGCATCAAAGTCAATTTGCTTCAGGCGGTAGTAGTAGCGAATATTCGGATCAATGGTTTTATCATCATAATTATAAACCTTAGTATCGGTAGTGCTTCCGTTGCCGTCCACCCAGCCAATGTTGTCAAAATCTAAACCATCTTTTGAACGATGAATTTCAAAGCCCATGTTGTCAATTTCAGTTTCGGTTACCCATTTCAATTTGATGTATTTGTTCTCAATAGGTTTTGCTTCAAACAAAGTAAGCTTTACTGGTAACGAACCTCCACCACCTTGCCCCACTCCAAACTCGGAGAAAGATATAAGCGTATTGAGTGAGGTGAGTCCGGTGGTTACAATTCTTAAATTACTGCCCAAAGCAGGCAATAATCCACCCCCGATTCCCCAGTTGGTAACTGCACTGCGTGTTGGGCGTTTCAATAAACCAAAGTTGTTATCTATCAATCCGTTAAAATTAACCATAGAGGCATTAGCATCATAGCTACCCAATGTAGGTTGAGCATTAGGTTCTACTCTCCAAATTCCTTCTGGTGCAAGTTGTGTAGCTGTAATATCTTGATCGGCATAGTTGATACCTCCACGAGAATCATCAGGCACTGAATCAAATTCAACACATACATAGTTGGTTCCAACCAACAAATTGTTTTTCAATTCAAACCAGTACTCACCTTCTTTACCTCTGCGACCAACTGACCAACGGTAAGTTCTACCCGATTGACCAATGTAGCGACAGAATTGACCCATTACATAACTATTATCACTGCCGCCCGAAACCGAAGTGTGGCTGTTGTTTGAAAGCATAATGGTATCACGCCCCATGTCTAAGCAACCCCTTGTAAGCGCAATGGTGTTTGCAACATCCACTCTGCCTTCGGCAACAAATGCAGGGCTTAAACCTGATGTATTATTGAACACAACATTTTGATATTGGATAGCATCTGTACCTCTGCCTCGGCTGCTAGGTATTGTTTGTAGCACTACTCCATTAAATGTTATGGTAGAAGAAGCACTAGAAGTTATTCTGCCAAAGTTCAGAGGTGCTGTATTACGAATCACAGTGCCGCCTAAGTAAAGGTTTGCGTTGCTTGCCAATGAAATATTTACGGTGTTTTGTGCCGAGGCATTCATTTCAATATTATTTGCAATAGTAAGTTGCCCGTTGGTTTGAATATTTAAAGTTGCTGTACCTAAAGCATTGCTCATTTGCAATATTTTGCAAGCAGAAGTTCCTGAAACGGTAACAGTTTTTCCTGAAATAATTGCCGTATCGTTAATGCCTGGAAATCCTCCTGCACCAGTGCAGTTACCTGCCCAAGTTATAGACTGATTCCATTCGCCTGAATTCATAGCCACACAACCCGAGTAAGGCAAAAGATGGCGAATCAAAATTGAATCGCGCGCTATGCAAGCACCGCTTGTTACTTTCCATTCTAATACAGCTTCATTATTAACTGCAACAGTAACGTTAGAAGTTCTTGATGCAGGTGTTGCGATAGTTGCATTGCCATTTACTAGTGTCCACAATCCTGTTGCACCGCCTCCAGGATTGTTTGCACTCATAGCAAAAGTTGTAGATCCGTTTACTCTTGTAATATCGGCACCTGCATTTGCAGATACACCACCAATTGTATTAGTTAAAACAACATTGTCGTTTGTAGCGCCACAAGAGCCGTTGCTGATAGTCCATCTTAAAGTAGCTGTGGTGCCTACGATGGTGACTAATGATATAGGTGAAGAAGGTGACGTAACAACTGCTGTACCACTCACTACGCTCCATGTGCCTGAACCTATGGGTGTTGAGTTTGCTGCCATAATAAATATCAAACTGTTACAGTTAGCAATATCAGGTCCGGCATTAGCAATAGCAGCCGCAATAGGCTCGGTAATAGTTGCACTTTTAACCAATGTGCAGCCTCTGCTATCGGTAATAGTTACTAAATAATTTCCCGCAGGACGCGCAGTTATATTTTGAGTAGTTGCCGATGTGCTCCACAGGTATGTATATGGAGACGTTCCTCCGCTAACTGTTTGTGAAATAGAGCCATTGCTTCCTGCATTGCAAGTAACATTTGTAACACTTAAAGTAGAAGCTAAAGCTGCACTTGGTTGGGTAATAGTTGCAGATGCAGTTCTGGTACAATTGTTTGCATCACGCACGGTTACAGTATATGAGCCAGGTGCAAGGTTAGCAGGGTTTTGAACCGTAGCTCCATTGCTCCAAGTATAAGTATATGGCGTAGTTCCACCACTTGGCGATAATGCAATACTTCCATTGGCTGCGCCATTACATGTAACATTTGTTCCTGCGGCTGTTGCATTTAAAACAGTAGGCTGTGTAATAGTTACCGAACCAGCACCCGTGCAAGTTTTATTGTCGCGCACAGTAACTGTGTATGTTCCTGTTGCAAGGTTTGATATACTAGTTGCAGTTGAACTATTGCTCCAAGAATAGGTATAAGGTGACGCTCCAGCAGAAGCACTAACTGATGCAATACCATTCGTCAATCCATTGCAAGTAATGTTGGTTTGCGACATATTAGCAGAAGGCGGTTGATTAACAGTAACTGTAATTTGGGATGAAGAAATACAGGTGCTTTTGAAAGAAATATCATCTAAACCAAAGTCATTACCACCCGCAATTGTATTATCGTTGATTATTGAAATTACAGCTTCAGTGTTGCTGCCCGAATTCCATGCAGCGATAAACTGATCCCATCTTCCACGTGTAGTAGAAGCCACAATGTTTGGACCCAACACAACACCATTAATTTGAAAGCGCAGGTTAGCTGGATTAGCCTCATTTACCGATGAAATAAAGGTTGAAAAGTTATAAGCAGTGTTTGGTAGCACACTAATTGTTTGGCTCCAAACTGCCTGACCAACAATTGTAGCACCATTTATTATCATAAACCTTCCTGAACCACCATTACCTAAACCTGTGAAGTTGTTGTGATAGGTACTGGCACTTGCATCAACTGCAAAGCGACCTTCAGGATGCAAACCTGAATTACCACCTGATGAAGCAGCGTTTGCAGCAGAACTGACAAAGCCATAAGCACTTGTAAAACCAGTGTTGCCTAAACCAAAATTGCCGTTTGTAACAAGGTCTGAAGTGCTTGCAATAGTAGAAATAGTGTATGTGGTTGTAGTTAAAGGATTCGCTGTTGGATTGGCAATATTGGTAGCACTTAAACCTGTTGAAGGCGACCATGAGTATGATAAAGCTCCATTTGCAGTTACTTGAACACTGCTACCTCGGCAAATTTCCGGTGCAGCAGGCGAGTAACCAATAGTTACCATTGTGTTTGAAATAACTACGGTTTGAGTTACCGTTGAATTCATATTGTCAGTTACTGTTACAGTATAATTACCTGATGAAAGACCAGTAATAGATTTAGATGTTGCACCTGTATTCCAAAGGTAAGTAAATGGGGCTTTGCCACCCACAGGGTTAGCCATTGCCGAGCCATTTTGAACATTACAGTTACTTAAACCTGCAATGTTTACAGCCAATGGAAGCAAAACTTCAGCAGTTGCCGCAATAGTGCAACTACTGTTGTCGCGCACGGTAACTGTATAACTTCCAGGTGTTAATCCCGTTCTGTTTTGTGAGGTATTTGAACCATCACTCCAACTGTAAGTGAATGGTGCATTTCCACCTGTTGTGCTCACCGAAATAGTTCCATCATCACACAGCCCGCAACTACTTGCAGTGGGTGTTGCCGAAACAGTGTAAGAAGCTCCTACGCTTAAGGTTCTATTGGCAGTAGTTGTGCAACCGCTTGATGTTACAGTAACAGTATATGTTCCTGCCGTTGAAACCGATATTGCCGCAGTTGTTGCACCAGTGCTCCAAGCATAAGTGCCACCTCCACTTGCAGTGAAAGTTGAACTAGCACCAGTGCAAATTGAGTTTGTTCCTGAAATAGATGCAGACACCGTATTTACTGTCAAGGCTCTGTTTGCTGTTGCAGTACATCCGTTAGAACTTGTAGCAGTAACAGAATATGTACCTGCGGTAGAAACAGTAATTGATGTGGTTATTGCACCTGTACTCCAAGAATATGAAGTTCCACCGCTTGCGGTGAAGGATGAACTTGCACCTGCGCAAATAGTGTTAGTGCCACTGATAGAAGTTGTTGGTGAAGCATTAACAGTTAGCGTTCTGCTTGCCGTTGCAGTGCAACCACTCGAAGTAACAGTAACTGTATAAGTTCCTGCTGTAGAAACAGAAATTGCTGCCGAAGTAGCACCAGTGCTCCAAGCATAAGTGCCACCACCACTTGCTGTGAAGGTAGAACTTGAACCTGCACATATTGTGTTAGTACCAACTACTGATGGTGTAGGAATTGAATTGTGTGTTATTACCATATCATCATTTGCACTTGTACAACTACTGGTCAGTGTCCATCTCAAAGTAGCTGTGTTGCCTACCGCAACGGTTACATTTGTTGTGGCTGATAATGCAGAAGAAATAGATGCTGTGCCGCTAACTACAGTCCATGCGCCTGTAGCACCCGACACTGTATTTCCAGTAACTGTAAATGTTGTGCTCCCGCTACAGCGAGTTTGGTCGGCACCGGCATTAGAACTTATTGAGGAGCAACCTTGATATGAAGAACATCCTGGTGGATTTGCTGTTAAAGTATCGCTGGGTGTAAACGATGTTCTAACAACCGAATTATGAGGATTGGTATTTTGATTGTCAAATTTCTTTGAACCTCCGCCACTTACGTTGGTATCAAAAAAGTTGATGCCTCCACCATCATTTCCGAAGCTGCTGTTATTAGTTGTAGAACCTGTAAAATAGTACTTGCCAGCACCTGTAACGGTTGCTGAATTTGTAAAATTCACACCTCTAACTTCACCATTGCTAGTCTGTGTAAAATTTTCATTTAATTGAAATGTTCCTGAAGCCACCCAAATGAAACCTTCATTTCTTGTATTATCAGAAGAATTTGTCAATCCATTCTTTCCAAATACTTTACAATAATTCCTAAAAGTTCCATCATTAATTTGAATCGTATTATTAACAAACAAGTAACCATAGTTATTTACATTGCCATTTGATTGAAAATTATTTAATGCTCGAATAATATTATTATTGGTAACCGTAGAACTACCTTGCCCTTGAAAATCATTATTCATCCAAATAGTTCCATTATTTGTAATTCTGGAACTGTTTTGAAGGTTTATGCTATTTGTAAAAGTTACTACCGCATTCTCATTATTTGTCACAGTTCCATTACTGCTAAAAGTGGTAGATCCGTTAAACCTTACTGTGCCATAGTTTATAATCTCAGCATTGTTATGAGCAAAAGTTGTGTTAGGCAAGTTAGCTGTGCCATAAACATAAATTTTGCCTCTAAAGCCATTGAGAGATGAAGGCGAAAATGTTGCTCCGCTTCCAACGCAAATACTTCCGTTTTGATGAACAGAGCTAATAGAACCAGTGTAAGTACCTCCGGTAAAACAAAGCCTACTGCCATTGCCTGCACTTCGCGTTGTACCGTTACTGCTGCTTACTGTAGTATTACAGCTCGTGCATTGCGCATTCGTATTAAATACGAAAAGCCCAATGATAAAAATCAGGGTGAAAAGTTTTTTCATAAACACTTGTTAAGTATGGTTTAACAAGGTTTTATACTGATACTTCCAAAAAAGGTTTCAATTGTAGAATGCTATTTCTTTAACACACCTCCCGACAGCAAGACTCAATCCAATCGTTTAAGCCCGCAATTAACAATAGAAATGCGCCAAATGACCACTCTTGACCACTACATTCCGAATTTATTCATCATGGTGTTTTGCGCTCACTCTTTAAGACTTCGCAGAAGCACGGAGAGCCATTGCAGAAGTAATCTGAAGGGATATGTTTTGTAAGTTGCAAATCGAGTTTGCAAAAAGTAGAGGTCTTTACATTACGAAAGGCACAAAAACGGAAAAAATAAAAGAGGCGACTAATCTAGTAGCCCGCCCCGCCAAATATCTATTAGTAGTCAGGCTAAATCCTCACTCTGACTTTCGAAAATCCTTAATCATTAGTTGAAGGCTTTTTCTTCCATCCCATTCATTTTCATCTATTGTAAATGCCACATCGAAATTGCCTTGCTGCACGAGCGGAAATTTGTCAGCCATGCCGAAGCCAATGCCGTTGAGGTAGTTTCTTTCGCCAACCTTCAGGGATAGTTTTAAGTGTGCTTCTTTTAAAACTTTGCTGTAGCCTGAATCATTTTGATTCTTTAAAACAAAAATAGGTTTCATGTTGCCGGGACCAAAGGGCGACATCCTTTGAATGGTGGCGTAAAATCGGTCGCTAATATCTGTTGCTTGCAATATACCGTCAAGTTCGATTTCGGGTATCAAGTGTTCATCTAAAATGGTGCGGGATACTTCCTTTTCAAAAGCGATGCGGAAGTCGTCAATCTTTTCTTTGTGCATGGTTAAACCCGCTGCAAATTTGTGACCCCCGAACTGTATTAAATGTTCGCGGCAGGCGTAGATTGCTTCATACAGGTCGAAGTGCTTTACGCTGCGCGCGCTGCCTGTTACTTTGCCTTCGCTTTCGGTTAAAACTATGGTGGGGCGATAGTAGGTTTCGGTTAATCGAGAGGCAACGATACCAATCACTCCTTTGTTCCATTCCGAGTTAAAGACAAGGGTTGATTTAGAATTTCGAAGTGTGGCATCTTGTTCAATCATGTACAAGGCTTCGGCAGTAATTTGCTTGTCTAAATCTCTGCGCGTGGTGTTGAAGTCATGCAATGTTTCGGCATGTTCAGCAACATCCTCGGCTTCACCAATCAAGAGCTTTACGGCATGTTTAGCATCTTCAATTCTGCCAGCGGCATTGATGCGGGGTCCCAGCACAAACACTACATCTGTAATGTCCATTTTCTTTTGAATGCCTGCAATACTTTTCAATGACTTTAAACCGTGCGAAACAGTATCGCTGTTCAGTTTATTTAACCCATGATAGGCAAGGATTCTGTTTTCGCCCGTGATGGGAACAATGTCGGATGCTATACTTACACAAACCAAATCGAGCAAATCGTAGCAGCGATTTAAAGAATAACCTTGCTGCATACTAAATGCCTGTATCAGCTTGAAGCCAATGCCACAGCCGCTTAGCTCCTTGTATGGATATAGGCAATCTGCTCGCTTGGGGTCAAGCACGGCAACCGCAGCAGGGAGTTCTTCGCCCGGCAGGTGATGGTCGCAAATAATGAAGTCAATACCTTTTGAAGTGGCGTAGTTTACTTTGTCATTGGACTTGATGCCACAGTCTAAGGCGATGATTAATGTGCAATTTGTTTCGTGTGCATAGTCAATGCCGCGCGATGAAATGCCATAGCCTTCGGTGTATCTGTTTGGAATGTAGTAATCAATATTTGTGTAGATGCTTTTGAGAAAGAGATAAACCGTGGCAACAGAAGTAGTACCGTCCACATCATAGTCGCCATAAATTAAAATCTTTTCGCCCTTTTCGATTGCTTTTTGGATTCGATGCACTGCTACATACATGTCCTTCATTAAGAAAGGGTCATGCAGTTTAGCTAAGTCGGGGTTGAAAAAATCTTTTGCATCGTCATAAGTTTCAATTCCTCTTTGTACTAGTAGTTTCAATAAAGTAGCATGAATGGGGAGGTCTTTGCGCAAGGCTTCAACCTTGTTATTATCTGCCTGTAAGAAATGCCAGCGTTTTTGCATCGGGCAAAGCAAAGAAAAAGGGACGAGGGACAAAGGACGAGGGACGGGGGACGAGGTTCAAAGAAAAGTAAAAGGTTGCTGCAAAGCGTCCCTTGTCCCCCGTCCCCCGTCCCTTCACTCGGTTTTTTATTTCTTGCTTATCTTTTCTCCCATACATTTGCCGCGCTAAAAAACAGGCGAGCGTTGTTTAAACTTTTTACTGCTATAAAGAAAGACTTGCGGATTCTACTGCGCGACAAAGCGGCATTGGCGGTGATTTTTGTCATGCCCGTATTGCTGGTGGTGGTGATTACGAGTATTCAGAACAGTGCATATAAACTTGTGAATGATCATTCTATTCCTTTGCTTATATGCAATAGAGATACAGGTGCAAGCAGCAAACAGTTAGTGGTGGCGTTGGATAAAATCGGGATGTTTGACTTGACTAAGGCGGATGCGGCATTAGATGACAGGCAGGTGAGTGATTTGATGCACCAAAAGGAAGCATTGGTTTCGATTGTGATTCCAGAAGGGTTTTCGATAGCAATGTCTGCCAAGGCTAAGAGTATTGCTGGTAAGGCTTTGACAGAGTTTGGGTTGGCATTAGAAGATGCTCAGCCCAAAGATTCTGTGTTGCCTGCGCCCCTGCCATTGACTTTATTCTACAATCCTGTTTTGCAGGAGTCGTTTAGATTTTCGGTGGGCGGGGCATTGCGCAGTGCACAACAATTTACAGAGAATCAGGAGATTCTTCAAGCCTTATATCTTTCATTAAATAATAAACAATTGCCTGCTTCTTTAGAAGAGGAAATATTTGGAAATCGCACGGTGATAAACGAAATACCTGTGGCGAAAGATGGAAGTAGTATTATCCCCAATGCAACGCAGCATAACGTTCCTGCATGGACAATCTTTGCTATGTTTTTTATTGTGGTGTCTTTGAGTACCAGCATTGTGAAAGAAAAACTAAGCGGCAGTGCGGTAAGATTGAAAACATTGCCCACAAGTTTTTTGATGAACTTAGGTGCAAAACAAATCACCTACGTGGTAGTTACTTTGGCGCAGGTGGCGGTTATTTTTTCGCTTGGCATATTTCTTTTTCCACACATAGGATTACCTAAATTGGTGTTGCCAACCAACCTTTTTAACTTATTGATTGTTTCGATGGTGTGTGGATGGTGTGCAGTGAGCTATGGTGTGCTGGTGGGTGTGTATGCTAAATCAATGGAGCAGGCAATTGGCTTTGGTGCAGTATCGGTAGTTATTTTGGCGGCAATAGGCGGCATTGTTGTTCCAGCATTTGCGATGCCCGAGCCATTGAGAATTGCAATGAAGTTTTCGCCAATGCACTGGTGCATGGAGGCGTTTTACACATTGTTTTTAAAAGCAGGTTACACCAAAGATGTTATTGCAAGCTTGATACCGTTGCTTGTTATTATATTCGCGCTCCAATTGGCAGCGGTTGCCGGATTGAGAAAGCAAAATTTTATCTGATAAATCGTTTTAATTGATGGACAAAGAAGTATTAAAGAAAGAATTGAAGCAGCACATTGTGAAGTATCTAAACCTACTGCATGTGACCCCAGAGCAAATAGAGGATGAAATGCCGATGTTTGGTGAAGGTCTTGGTTTGGATTCGATTGATTCGATTGAGTTAGTGGTAATGTTGGAGCGTGAGTATGGTTTAAGGATTGAAGACCCTAAAGAAGGTAGAAAAATTTTGACTAACATCAACAGCATGGTTGAGTTTATAGAGCAAAAAAAAGCCGAAGTAGCACCGCAGGCATGAGCAGAATTGTTGTAACAGGAATTGGTATTATCACGCCTCTTGGCGCAACAGTTCCAGATAATCACGCGGCATTAAAGGAGGGTAGGAGCGGGCTTTCGTCCCTTGAACTTTTTCCATCAAAATATGCTTCGCTATTGCCTTTTGGCGAAATTAAGATTACAAATGAAGATTTTAATCAAAAGTTAGGTGTTACCGAAAAGGGCGTAACGCGCACTACGCTGTTGGCACTTCACGCTTTTCAACAAGCTATTGCAGACAGCAACCTTTCTGCTGATGATTTGCAATCTTCAGATACTGCGCTTGTAAATGGAAATACAATTGGCGGGATGTGTTTGAGTGATGAGCTATACATGGATGCAAACCAGAATGAAGTTGGTTCGGAGTATATTTCATCTTACAATCTTGGGTCGGTGAATATGTATATCCAGCAGCGATATAAGATTGGCGGTGTGGTGAATACCTTTAACACGGCTTGTTCTTCGGCTGCAAACGCCATTATGTATGGCGCGCGTTTATTGAAGAATGGTTTTGCTAAGCGAGCGATTGTGGGCGGCACGGATAGTCTTGCAAAGTTTACCATAAATGGTTTCAACTCGTTGAATATTCTTTCATCCTCTCATTGTAAACCTTTTGATAAGGACAGAGCAGGCTTGAACCTTGGAGAAGGTGCAGCTTTTTTGGTTTTAGAAAGGGAGGAGGATGCAAAGGGTAAGAAAATATATGGGACGGTAAGCGGCTGGTCGAACACGAATGATGCTTTTCATCCTTCTTCATTATCTGATGATGGCGAAGGTCCTTACCTTGCGATGAAAGAGGCTTTGAAGGTTGCGGGCTTATCGCCTTCGCAGATAGATTATATAAATACACATGGCACTGGAACAGAAAACAACGATGAAAAAGAGAGTATAGCCATGATGCGTTTGTTTGAAACGCCTCCTGCTTTTTCATCAACAAAATCAAATATTGGGCACACGCTGGGGGCAGCGGGCGCAATTGAAGCAGTTTATTGTTTGCTGAACTTGACACATCAGGAAGTTTACCCAAGTGTAAACTTTAGTGAGGCAATACCAAGCACTGGATTGATTCCTGTTCAATCTTATCAAAAAGTTCCTTTAAAGCACGTAATGAGTAATTCATTCGGTTTTGGAGGAAATTGTAGCTCGCTGGTTTTTTCGGTTTAAAAGAGTTGAGTTGAGGGTTGGGAGTTTGGCGGAAGGGTTTGGGAGTTGAGGGAAATACAAATCGGGTTTTTAGTGGAACGATTGGAGCTTTGGGTAAAGGAAATTTCCTATAAAGTAAGCTTTACTTATTTTTGTTTTTTTGAAATGAATAAAAATTAAGGTGAGCAAATCTTAATAGATTTTTATCCATTACCCACCTTAATTTTTATAGTTAGCAACTAACGAATTTGATTATCCCCTGAATTTCTCTCTTGGTTAGAACCTTTGTCTTGGATGCTACCTTGGATTTTATCCCTTGTGTTT
>CAZKHZ010000027.1:0-24240 GCA_964552715.1 uncultured Chitinophagaceae bacterium
ATCTTACAACAACATTAAATCTTTAAACATAATTGACTGCTCATCTCCACGTTCAACTTATTGCTGACCTTGTTTTTAGAAAGGGAATTCGCCACGTGGTGTTTTCTCCAGGGTCGCGCTCTGCTCCATTTGTAATTGCTTTTCAGGAGTTTGATGCCATTAAAAAATATGTAATTCCTGATGAGCGGGTGGCGGGTTATTTTGCCTTGGGTATTGCACAGCAATTGCAACAACCTGTAGTGCTGGTATGCACCTCTGGCACTGCTGTTTTAAATCTGGCTCCGGCAATTTGTGAGGCATATTATCAATGTGTTCCATTAATTGTTATCACTGCCGACCGCCCAGAGTTTGCGCACGAAAAAGGCGAGAATCAAGCTATTTATCAAAGTGGAATTTTCGCCAACTATGTGTATCAAAGCATTGATATTTCTTCTGTTTACACTGCAACCGAAAAGCAATTGCTGGTGAATGTGCTGAATGGAACGTTTCAGAATTTAGGCGAGATGAATAAGCCGATTCATTGGAACGTGCATATCCCTGAACCTTTGTATGAAATTGCCGCAGAAGAAGTTGGTTATTATGAGATAAATAATGAGGTAAAATCAAATGAAGTTTTAGAAGAGTTACTAAATAAGGTAATGCTTGAATGGAAGAGCAACACAAGAATTTTAGTGATAATCGGAACGCACTTTATTGATGAAAGCGCAAGTGCTATCATTCGGCAGATCAATCAACATCAGAACATTGTTTTTATAGGAGAGCACAATTCTAACCTGAGTCTTTCTGGTGTTTCTCAATGCAATTTGGAGGCTTTGTTTTCAATGGCAGAAGAAGATTACAAGCACTATTCTCCAAATATTGTATTAACGGTTGGTAAACTCACACTATCCAAAAAACTTAAGCAGTTTTTCAAAAAGCACAAGCCCACTTTTCATTGGCATCTTTCACCAACCTGGGGCGAAGGCGATAGTTTTGATGCCCTCACCATGGCATTGCCTTTCAATCTGGCTGATTTTTTAAACAAAATGCCTGTAGCAATTACTGCCGACAGTATTTACAGAAAGCGGTGGGATACATTGAAGCAAAATTCTTTTGAAGTAACAGATAAGTACACTGTGAACATTGCTTTCAGCGACTTCAAAGTGTATGATGAAATCTTTAGGCAGTTGCCCGATAAATGCAATTTGCAATTGGGTAATTCTTCGCCTGTTCGATATGCGCAATATTTTGCTTTGCCACAAGGCACGAAAGTAAACAGCAACCGTGGCACAAGTGGCATTGACGGCTGTGTAAGCACGGCAACAGGTGCTGCAATTGTCAACGAGCAACTAACTGTTTGTATAGTTGGCGACATTAGTTTTTTATACGACAGCAACGCCCTTTGGAACAATTATTTGTCTCCTAATCTACACATCATTATCATCAACAATGGAGGCGGAAATATTTTCCGAATGGTGGATGGCGCAACCTCTGTAAAGAACTTTGAAACCTTTTTTGAAACACCACATCAGCTTTCTGCAAAACATCTCGCTTCCATGTATGAATTGCCCTATTACATTTGCACTTCTCTTGAAGAATTGCAGCACGCGCTTCCTGAATTTTTTGAAACAAGTTCCAAGACTAAAATCTTGGAAGTAAAAACAGATAATGTACTAAGTGCTGCAATTCACAAGCAATATTTTGAATTTATAAAGAACAAATAAATGAGCAGAAACTGGACAAGTATCAAAGACTACGAAGAAATTAAGTTTGAATTTTTTGAAGGAATTGCAAAAATTTCTATCAATCGCCCGCGCTATCGCAATGCGTTTACACCATTGACGGTGAAAGAAATGATAGATGCCATGAATATCTGTCGCGACAATCAGGAAATTGAAGTAATTATTTTGACGGGAGAAGGCGATAAGGCTTTTTGCAGCGGTGGCGATCAAAATGTGCGTGGACATGGCGGCTACATCGGAACTGACGCTGTACCAAGATTAAACGTGCTGGATTTACAGAAGCAAATTCGTTCTATTCCCAAAGCTGTAATTGCAATGGTGAATGGTTATGCAATTGGAGGTGGGCATGTGTTACATGTTGTTTGCGATTTATCTATCGCTTCCGAGAATGCAATATTTGGACAAACCGGTCCCAAGGTTGGCAGTTTTGATGGCGGCTTTGGCGCGAGCTATCTTGCCCGTGTAGTTGGGCAAAAAAAGGCGCGTGAAATTTGGTTCTTGTGCGACCAGTACAATGCGCAAGAAGCATTGGATATGGGTTTGGTGAACAAGGTTGTGCCGCTGGAAATACTGGAAGAAGTTACCGTAGAATGGTGCAAAAAAATACAACAAAAATCTCCGCTTTCCATTCGCATGTTGAAGTCTTCTTTCAATGCCGAGTTGGACGGACAAGCGGGTATTCAAGAATTGGCAGGCAATGCAACTTTGCTATATTACTTAAGTGATGAAGCTAAAGAAGGTAAGAATGCCTTTATTGAAAAACGTCAACCCGACTGGAAGAAATTTCCAAAATTTCCTTAGGGGTTTATGCCAAACTTACCCGCACGCAGTATATAGCTTCTTCGGAAACAACAGATTTGAATTGAAGGCTTAGATACAGTGGATTGTTTTTCCATAGCTGATATGCTATACGAGATAGTTGCTGAACATGAGCAGGCAGTTTTCCAAAACACGTTCTGAACCTCGCAGTTGTGGCAGATTTCATTACCAATCGCCTTTTTGAGTTTTGTTTTCACTGTGTTCTTTAAGAGCCTCCTTTGCAAGATTGGAAAGCCGCGTTTTTGAGTTTTTAAGCGATATGTCCCACAGCAGTTCATCCTGTATAAGTTCTGCTATAGCACTTTGCTCCGCTTTGCTTAATTGACTTAACTCATTTATCACATGTTCAAGTTGAAAAACCATTTGTTTCAATTTTCTTCTACAAATCTTTATAAAGCAGGCGTAAAGATAGAAGCAAAGTATAAGTAAAGTTTTTTAGTCTGGGCAAGTCCTGAATTTCTGCAACCTTGTGGAAACACAAGAAAACGCGCAAAATTATTTCAAGAAATTTTATTCGTATTTGCAGTTTATACGTATAATTATTATTTTCGTGTCGTATAAAATAAAAACAAAATGGACGCCAAAATAACACTGGCTTTTGATGAAGATGTAATTATTAGGGCAAAGAATTTTGCCAAAACAAGAAACATCAGTTTGTCGCGCTTAACCGAACATTTGCTGCGCAAAATAACTTCGGGTTATCACACTGACTTAGAAGATCTGCCTGTTTCCGATTGGGTAAATATGATAAGCGAGGGTGAGGTTGAATACAAAACGGTTAAGCCCTCAAAGAAAAAAATGAAGGAAGAATTTTTTGCCAATAAAAAAGCAAAATGAAAATTTTCTTAGATGCCAATATTATTGTTTCGGTGCTTAATAAAGAATATCCTGTTTACGGTTACACATCGCGCATATTAAGTCTTGCAAACAATAAACGCTTTCAGTTATTTACTTCTCCTGTTTGTCTAGCAATTGCTTTCTATTTTTCGGAGAAGAAGAGTGGAACAAGTCTGGCAAAAACTAAAATTGAAATTCTTTCTAAAAATATTTCTATCGCAGGTATTGGCGAGAAAGAAGTGTTGCTAGCAATTACGAATAAAAAAGTGAAAGACTTTGAAGACGGGCTGGAATATTATGCTGCCTTTCACCATAAATGCAATTACATTATTACAGAAGATGTTTCTGACTTCTACTTTTCGGAAATTGCGGTTGTTGATTCAAAAACGTTTATTGAAAGATTGATTGAAGGGAAACTTTGAGTATTAAAACCACTTCATTTCCTTAGACAATTTGATTTGAGAGAATCAATATTGCTTACACTGATTTTTGTGAAACGTAAATTTCAATTTTTTGCCTAGTACATTGAGAATCTTTTAGAAAAGTATTTATGGCTATGCTGCGATGAACGAAATTTCAAAACTTATTTTCATCCACATCTTTTATAAATTGAATCAAGCCGGGATAATATTCCTCTTGTGCATCCCACATACTTAGGTGGCTTCCTGTTGGGCAAAACAAATAGCGACCATTTTTTACTTCTTTACTCATCGCTTCCATTTCATCGGGGTTCATTGTGTCAAAATGAGCGCCAATCATCAACGTTGGAATGTTTAGTTGCGGTAGCTTGCTCCAGCATTCCCAACCAACTAATCTTCCACCAGGCACAAACTCACTTGGTCCCTGCAATATTTCATAAACAGGCTGGTTTACATGTTTAAAAGAGCGCAACACTGGCTCGGGCCAATCGCTTGCAGGTTTTTGTAAAATGTGCTTGCAGTAATAATTATCAAATACCAATTGCTGGTAAATCGGGTCATAAAACTTACCTGCATTTTCAAATGCCTCCAAAGAATCTACCAAAGACTTGCTCATTTGGGCGCGTAGTTTTTTGTTGTATGCGCCATACTTTGCATAATCGGCAGTCATGTTGCTTATCACAAGTCCTTTAATGTGTTGCTGATATTTCAAAGCATATTCCATTCCCAAAATTCCTCCCCACGAATTGCCAATGATGTAGAAGTTATCTTTATTCAAACCCAATGCCACACGCACCTGCTCTAGTTCATCTACAAATCTTTCTAATGTCCAAAGAGAAGAATCTTTAGGTTGCTCGCTATAGTAAGAACCTAATTGGTCATACTCAATCAATTCAAAACCTTGTTGAGGAAGGAAGTATTCAAAGCATTCCATGTATTCGTGCGTAAGTGCTGGACCACCATGCAAAAGCAAAACTTTTATGCGCGGATTATTGCCTATTTTTTTTGTCCATACTTTAAAAATTCCCACAGGAGTTTTAATTGGAATCATCTGCACTCCTGCATTTTCTTTATCCGTTTTATTGTAATCGAAGTAGTTATCTTGTTTAGTATTGCAACTATACAATGTCACCAAAAGAAAAAGAGAGAGGTAAAATCTTGTCATGATAAAATACTTTTAAAAAATGAACATACAATAAACGAGAATCAAAACTTTATCTGCCAAACTTGAAAAGGCTTTTCAATGTTCCTTCTAAAGTAAAAGAGCGCAACACATTATTTTCAGCGTTCTCTTTTCTGCTGCGTAAAAATAAAAAAGCCGAAGATTTTCATCTCCGGCTTTCGTGTTTTCAAAGTTTTAATTTTTATGAAATACTCATTTGAATTTTCTTTTGAATATCTGTAACACTCTCCCTAAATTCTTGGTCAGTATCAATTAGGTTTTGAACTGCTTGGCAAGAATGAATTACCGTAGAGTGGTCGCGACCACCGAAATGTTTTCCAATAACTTTCAATGAGTTTTTGGTGTAGTTTTTTGCCAAGAACATAGAAAGCTGACGAGCTTGAACCACCATGCGTTTGCGTGTTTTTTCTTTCAAGGTATCTACCGGAACATTAAAGTACTCGCAAACTGTTTTTTGAATGTAATCAATACTCACTTCGCGGCTCATTGTCTTCACAAAGTTCTTGATGATTTTCTTTGCAAGGTCAAGGTCAACTTCCTTTTTATTCAATGAAGCCTGAGCCAACAATGAAATTAATGCAGCTTCTAATTCGCGGATATTGGTGTTGATGTTATAAGCAACAAACTCAACCACCTCGCGTGGCAACTCAATACCGTCAGCATACATTTTCTTTTCAAGAATACCAATGCGGGTTTCAAAATCTGGCACTTGCAAATCGGCACTCAAACCCCATTTGAAACGTGAAAGCAATCTTTCTTCAATGCCTTCCAAATCGCGTGGTGAGCGGTCAGTAGTTAATACCAATTGCTTACCACTTTGATGTAGGTGATTGAAAATGTGGAAGAAAATATCTTGTGTTTTTTCTTTGTTGCTGAAGAACTGAATATCATCCACAATCAACACATCTATTAATTGATAGAAGTGTACAAAATCATTCACCGAATTATTTTTTACGGCATCAAAAAATTGATTGGTAAATTTTTCGCTCGAAACATATAATACTGTCTTATTCGGATAGTGTTGTTTCACTTCATTACCTATGGCTTGAGCAATGTGAGTTTTACCAAGACCTACAGCACCATAAATCACCAATGGATTAAAAGCTGTTCCTCCCGGTTTTTGCGCCACTGCATAACCTGCACTGCGCGCCAAACGATTACAGTCACCCTCAACGTAATTATCGAAATTGTAATTCGCATTTAGTTGTGGGTCAATGTTGATTTTTTTTAATCCTGGAATAACAAACGGATTTTTAATGTTGCTGCCCTGAAGCGTAAGCGGAAAACTTGTTTCCGGATTCGTTGCGTTGCCTGTGTTGAAGTTAGGATAGTCAATGGTGCTTGGCGTGCTTTGGCTTTGATCTACAACTATGCGATACTCCAAACGCGCATCGTTGCCTAATTCACGTTTTATTGTTTTGCGCAAAAGCGATACATAATGCTCTTCGAGCCATTCATAAAAAAACTGCGAAGGAACTTGGATAGTTAAAACTGACAACTTTAACTCAACCGGCTTTATCGGTTCGAACCATGTTTTGAAACTTTGTGCACTAACGTTGTCTCTGATAATATCTAAGCAGGCACTCCAAACTGCTACAGCCGTTTTTTCTTTCATCATAAATTGGTGTAAATTTTAATTGTGTGTGAACAAATTTTGAACAGGTGCGATTAACGGTGTGAAAATGTGTATTCGGAAGTGAGAAAAAAAATTTTTTTGTATTTGAATTTTCGGATTTTTTTTCTTCAAGCTAATCACTTATCAAATCTTTTTTCTTTTGCAATAGCCTTGAAAAAATTTTTTCTTCATCATATATGGCTTGTGTGTTTCAACTTCTAATTTTTATCGGTGCATCGGGAACTATAACTCCTTTCTTTTTTTGCTCAAAGTAGAAATCCAATCTCCCTAATAAAATACCTGCCCATCCCACTTGGTTTATAATCACTTTTTTACCTACTGTATTCTTATACTCTTCAGGAAGAGGAAGAAACGTGTGTGTGTGTGCACCAAGTATTAAATCAATATTACTTGAGTTTAATGCTAAGTCAATATCGCTCATCTTTTTGTTGGGGTATTTGTATCCAAGATGCGAAAGGCAAATAACTAAGTCGCACTTGTAATCGTTTCGCAATTGCGTAGCAATTTTGTTAGCTGTTGCAATTGGATCTTGATATACAGTCTCGCCATACAATGCTTTTGGTACTAAGCCTTGCAACTCAATACCCAAGCCGAATACACCAACTTTAATTTCATCAACTTTAAAAATTTTATAGGGCTGAGTTTTGTCTTTTAGTGGCGTGTTTTCGAAATCATAATTGGAACATAAAAAAGGAAAATTTGCTACTGGTATTTGTTTAGCAAAACCCTCCAATCCTAAGTCAAAATCATGATTGCCGATTGTAGATGCATCATACTTCATCTCACTCATCAATTTGAATTCTAATGAGCCTTGATACATATTAAAATATGGAGTGCCTTGCCATATATCTCCGCTATCTAAAAGCAACACATTTTTCTCTTCGTTTCTTATCTTATTGATTACTGTAGCCCGATTCGCAAAACCGCCTTGCCCTTGATATTTTCCTCCATCCATTTCAAAAGGCTCTATGCGAGAGTGCTGGTCGTTTGTGTGCAAAATGGTGATGCGTTTTATGTCGCCATTTGCAAAAGCTTCAAAAGGAAAATGTGAAAGTGCTAAAAGTCCTGTTACTGCACCCGATTTTATCAAAAATTTCCTGCGATTAATTACCATAATTAGTCTTTTATTCTTCCATCTAAACTGCTCGTTAATTTTCTTCCTTTTTTGTTGATTGTAGTAAACGCATCTATGAATGCTTCCCTAATATTTTTGCCACTATCAGTAATTGGTTTCCCTTTCAACATAGAAAGATTGTCGCCACCTTCTGTTAGATAATCTGAAAGTGCAATAGTGTATGTTTTATTTTCATTTAATGGCACGCCTCCCACAAAAATTTCTGTTGCTTTTTTGTTGCTAATCTTAAAACGCGCTCCACTCATGGGCCAGCCGCCAGCCGCAGCAATTGTGTAAAAAAGTTCTTTCAATTCTTTGCCCTGTAAATCCATCAACACCAGACGATTATCAAATGGCATGATTTCATAAATTTTTCCAAGCGTAACATTGCCTGCAGCTAATTGAGGAATGCGAACTCCTCCATTGTTTAATATGGCAACATCAACTTGTTTATTACAGCAACTGTTGCTTTGTTCCAACATTATATCTGCCAACAAATTTCCTAATTCACTTTCAGGTTGACCTTTCGATATTAATTTTTCATTAACTACAATGATATTATTCATTGTCTTTTCCAATGAATCTTTGTAAGGTGAAAGTATGGTAGCAATTCTTACATCTTTTTCACCTCCACTTTCTATCAGATTTTTGGTGTATTGGTATTGTGTTGTAATATACTGTTTTGCACAGCCTGCCAACAGCAACATCAATATTATCTGAAGTGCAAAAAACTTTTTCATCAACTTTATTAAGTACAGTAAAACATGTAGGAGAAGCGGTGCAACGATAGTGATATTTTTTAGGTCAAACTATATAGATGCATTCTGTTTTCAAACCTTCGGAAAATTTACCAGAATCATGACATTCTAGATTGTAATAACTATAATAAAGGGTGAAATTAATGAGCCGTCTTCACTGTGCGTTAAACGTTCATTGATAAATTTTAACCTTGTTATTTTTATCTGTAAATGGTATTTTTTTGAATTAATCTGCCAATAAAAGTATAGAAACATCCTTGTTTTTTAAGGTTTAAGTAAAACTTAAAACATTGATATATTTTAGGATGTGTTTCACCCAAAAATTATTATATGTTTGAGCAGCAAAATTTACTAATATGGCTTATAAGATTTCGGTTCAGCGCGCTTTAGAGACGCGCATTAGTGAGGTTGACTTCAACAACCTGCCATTTGGTAAACACTTTTCTGATCACATGTTTGTTGCAGATTATTATGATGGAGACTGGCATGATTGCCGTATAATACCATTTGGTGATTTTTCATTACATCCAGCAACTTCAGCTATTCATTATGGACAATCTCTTTTTGAAGGTTTAAAATCTGAGCGCGACCCAGATGGTAATCCAATTTTGTTTCGCCCAATGAAAAATCTGGCGCGCTTGAATATTTCTGCTGAAAGAATGGCAATGCCACAATTTCCTGAAGAATTATTCTTGAATGCTATTGACAAATTAATCACGATTGATAAAAATTGGGTGCCTTCTGTTCCAAACTCATCTTTATATATACGTCCATACATGTTTGCTACAGATAAATATGTAGGTATTAAAGTTGCGGATAACTATCGCTTTGCAATGTTTAGCAGCCCGGTTGGCACGTATTATTCAAAACCGGTTAAGGTTTATATTCATGATTTTTATGTACGTGCTTTTCCGGGTGGAACTGGGTTTGCAAAAGCAGCAGGAAACTATGCAGCTTGCATGATGCCTATGCGCGAAGTGCAACAAAAAGGTTACGATCAGATTCTTTGGTTAGATGGTATTCACCATCGTTATTTGCAAGAGATTGGCACCATGAATATTTTCGTGATTATTGATGGAATTATCATTACTCCTTCTCTTGAAATGGGAACTATTTTAGATGGTGTAACACGCGACAGCATGATTCGGCTTGCAGAAGATGAAGGATACATTGTGCAACAACGCGATGTATCTGTGGATGAAATTATCAATGCTTTCCACGATGGCACTCTGGAAGACATGTTTGGCACAGGCACAGCAGCTACCATTGCACCTATCCAAACTTTCCATTACAAAGGCGAAGATTATGAATTGCCTGCGGTTGAAGGTCGTGAAATTTCGAATAAATTGCGCGATAGATATTTTTCTATCCGAGCAGGAAAAGCAGAAGATGTTTTCGATTGGGTACATCAAGTTCCAGTGGATGTTTATGCAAATATTTAAGCTCCTCAAACAGTTTGCCTGAGTGTTTTCAAATTATCAATCATGCATCAAATTCATTCGTTTGAAAACTATCTGCAAACCTACAAGCAGAGTGTAGAAAATCCCGAGGAATTTTGGGCAACAGTAGCAAGTAGTTTTTATTGGAAAAAACAGTGGACTGAAGTTTTGTCATGGAACTTTAGCACACCTGAAGTGCAATGGTTTTCGGGTGCTCAACTCAATTTATCTGAAAATTGTTTAGACCGCCATCTTGAGGCAAAGGGAGCGCAAACTGCAATTATTTGGGAATCAAATTCTCCAAATATTCCAACCCGAAATATTACTTATCGTCAATTGCATGAAGAAGTGTGTAAGTGTGCAAATACACTTCAAAAACTTGGTGTTCAAAAAGGCGATCGTGTGTGTATTTATATGCCGATGATTCCAGAGGGGGCAATAGCAATGTTAGCGTGTGCAAGAATTGGCGCAGTTCACTCGGTTGTTTTTGCGGGATTTAGTGTTGATAGTTTGCGCGACAGAATTAATGATTCTGGTTGTGTATTGCTCATCACCGCAGATGCATTTTTTAGAGGCGAGAAAAAAGTAGAGTTAAAGAAAATTGCGGATGAGGCTTTGCGCGAAACACCAACTATAAGGCATTGTCTTGTGTTTAATCACACCTACAGTGAAGTCGTTTTTGAAAGTGGAAAGGAAATTTGGTGGCACGAAACTGTGTCAAAAGAATCATCGGTTCATGTTGCTGAAATTGTAGAGGCAGAGTCTCCTTTATTCATTTTATATACTTCTGGCTCTACTGGAAAGCCAAAAGGTATTTTGCATACCACCGCAGGTTACATGGTTTATACCGCCTACACTTTTTTGAATGTTTTCAACTATAAAGACGGAGAAGTTTTCTTTTGCACGGCTGATATAGGTTGGGTTACAGGACACAGTTATCTGATTTATGGCGCACTGCTGAATGGTGCAACCACTGTAATGTTTGAAGGCATTCCTACGCACCCCGACCACGGACGTTTTTGGGATATTGTTCAAAAACACAAAGTCAATATTTTTTACACGGCACCCACTGCCATTCGCTCGCTTGAGACTTTCGGTACAGAAATTTTTAAACAAAAGGATTTAAGTTCATTGCGTGTTTTAGGAACTGTGGGAGAGCCAATAAACGAAGAAGCTTGGAATTGGTATAGTGAAAATGTGGGCAATAAGAACTGCCCTATAGTAGATACTTGGTGGCAGACAGAAACTGGTGGCATTATGATTGCGCCTATCGCAAATGTTACAAAACTAAAACCTGCGTTTGCAACACTTCCCCTGCCTGGTGTGCAACCAATTTTAGTTAATGAAAAAGGAGAAGAAGTTATTGGCAATTCCGTTGAGGGAAATTTGTGTATCAAGTTCCCATGGCCCGGTATGGCGCGCTCTGTATATGGCGACCACAAACGCTTTCAGCAGACTTATTTTTCTACCTACCAGAATTTGTATTTTACTGGTGATGGCGCAAAGCGCGATGAAAATGGCTATTACCGGATTACAGGCAGAGTGGATGATGTTATTAATGTGAGCGGACATCGTATTGGCACTGGCGAAGTAGAAGATGCCATCAACGAACATTCGATAGTTGTTGAAAGTGCTGTGGTTGCTTATCCACATGATATTAAAGGGCAAGGCTTGTATGCTTATGTAATTTGCACCGCTACTAATTTGAATGTACAGCAATTGCAAGATGAAATAAAAAGCATTGTGAGTGAAAAAATTGGAGCCTTTGCACGCCCCGATAAAATTCAGGTGGTGGCAGGTTTACCTAAAACACGCAGCGGTAAAATTATGCGCAGAATATTGCGCAAAATTGCCGAAGGTGATACTACAAATCTTGGTGATGTAAGCACCTTGCTCGACCCAAATGTTGTAGAAGAAATTTTAAAAGGAAGGGTTTAGAAACTTTCAAAGCTAAGTTTACTACATCCTAGATACCACTTCTTCTGCCAATCCAAAAGAAAGGGTCATGCCTGCACCGCCTAAGCCATTAATAATTGTAACTCCAGGTTCGGGTTGTGTTACAATTTCGGTTGCTCCATTCATCATTTTTGCATAAGTACCGTTCCAAGTCTGCGCAATGGATGATGACTTAAATTGCACAAATGTGTGCAAATAATCTATGATAAGTTTGTTGATATAATCTCTGTCGAAGGGGTCAAAAACTAAGCCATATTCATGAGAATCACCCAAGGTAATTTCTCCGGTACCTTGTTGCGATGCCATCACATGAATGCCCCATTTTACATGCTCGGGCAATTCAACTTCATAGCGTTTCTTTAAATCGAATAAGGACGCACAATGTTTAAATGCGCCATAGTGCGTAAGCGTAAGCCCTGCGCTTAATGCTGCACCAATGCGCCATGCGGCAGGCTGTGGTGCTGTACGCAACATTTGTAATTTGCATTTGGTGATGGGCTGTGCAGCATAAATTTCAGGATATAAAGTTTCAAACTCCTGTCCGCTGCAAACAAATATTACATCTGCTTCATACACATCTTTTGCTGCAAAAACTTTAGGATATGTGATGTGGCTTACACCTTTATTAAACAAAAACTGAACTCCAAATTTTTCGGTTAAATATGCCGGAATACCAGCAATGGCAAGGCGGGGATCCACTATCATTTCGCTGTTGCTCCACAATGCACCTAATAAGTTATCTTCTTTTAATGCGGGTGATTTCTCTATTGCTTTTGTTGCGGATAGCACTTCGCAGTGGCGTTCGTTTTTATCAGTTTCATAAAACTCACGTATCACTTCCATTTCATCGCTGTGGTGAACTGCAAGCAGCGAACCTGTTTCCTCAAACCATAGTTTTGCATCTGTGCATACTTCCTTCCAAATACTGCGGCTACGCATGGCGCGCTCCAGCAATTTCCCCTTTGGTTGCCCTATGGGCCACACCATGCCAAAGTTGCGAATGGATGCCCCAACAGCTTGTTCATTTCGTTCAATTACTGTTACACTATATCCTTTTGTGGCTAACGCACGCGCTGTGGCAAGACCTACAATGCCTGCGCCAATTACTATTGCTTTTTTACTCATGTATTTTTAAATATTACGAAGCTGGTTTACAAATAGTTTATGCCGCTTCAAGCAATTCATTTCTTTTTCTTGAAAAATAAAATTGGCTCAAAACTGTAAACAGAATGCCAATTGTACAAACTACATATATCATGCCGCTGAAAAAGTTTATCCAACTGATATTATGCGTGCCAAATTCTTTGTAAAACAGTATGCCGATGCTGCCAAGATAGCCGAATGAATCGGAGATGTACATTAAGAATCCAACGTTCGCTGGTCGCTTAAATGCGGCAATCATTCGCTCGAATAACATGCAATTGAAAGGCACATAACCGAGGTACAAACCAAGTCCATTTGCCATCATCCAAATTACTGGAGATATTAAGCCAGCCTGAAAAGCTATTGTTACAAGCAATGCCAAGCCAAAGCCAATATTTACCATCCAATGATTGATGTTTAGCGCACGAAAATTATTTTTTACCAATATCAGCAGACTCATCAATACAAGAATAATTATTGAAGTAGGAATCTCGGTGGTGGTGAAGATGGATGGTACTTTTTCAAATCCTGCTTCTTTCCAAATGTCAGCCGCAAAATTATCGCGAAAATCGCGAATCACACTCAACATAATGTAAGTAGTAACTAGCATTAAAATGCCAGGCAAAAAACTTCTGATAAATTCTTTGCGTTGCTGTTTGGTCATGGGCAGTCGCTCGGAACGGAGTTCAATATCTTCAGCACTTGGCGCGGGTATTTGTTCCAGTAAAAACACAAACAATACAATAGGCGAAATGAAAATCAAGCCTGTGAAAAATGGCATCCAGAATTCTGACACACCAAAGTCCACCATCAACCATTTTCCTATGCTTTTTACAAACCCCGATGAAAAAATAAAGCTTACGGTAAGCACTGCGCCCATAAACTCAGTCGTTTTTCTTCCTTCAAGATAGCTAAATACCAAACCCCAAATTAAACCAAGCGGCAAACCATTTAGAAATAGACAAAATATGCCCAGTGATGGCGGCAACACTGCAAAAAGAAACAACGAAAACCAAGAGAGAAATATTAAGCCGATAATACCTAATGCTCTGTGTTGGCTTTTCAATTCGGCAATGATTTTAATGCCAAAAAATTTACTGATGGTATAACCAATCAACTGTGCTATTACCAGTAATACTTTATAGCTGATGCTAAATCCTCCAACAGTTTCAAAGGTTGCCGAAGTGAAAGGTTTGCGGAAGGCATACATGCACGAGTAGGTTAAAAAAGCAACAATAGCTGCATACAAAGCAAGGGCTATATTGTTTCTGCTTAAAGTAGTTGAGAAAGCCTCAATGCGAAATGATTTCAAAATACTGATTTGTGCAAAAATGCAAGCCTAGTGTTATGCGATTGTTATGTTATCGGCTTTATTTAAAAATTGGAAGATAGAATAGAATGTATCATCTACATTCATTTATAAAATTGATGAAAAATTATGACGACAACAGAATCAGTTGAAACAGTTTTCGCCCTTTATGAATATCATGGCGCTGCCGATTACATTGGTGAACCAGTTTCGCAATTGGAACACGCGCTACAAGCCGCGATGATGGCAGAAGAAGAAGGCTATGACATTCCTGTTGTTTTAGCTGCATTGTTGCATGACATTGGTCACTTGGTTGGGCTGGCTAATGGTAATGCGAAATCCATGAATGGATTTGGTGCAACTAGCCATGAAGATATAGGTGAAGCATTTTTAAAATCTGTAAATTTTCCAATTGCTATAACTGCCTTAGTAAAAGCGCATGTAGTAGCTAAGCGTTATTTAGTTTCAAAGCATGAAGGCTATTATAACCAATTGAGTGAAGCAAGTAAAGAAACCCTAATCTTTCAGGGAGGTAAAATGAATGAGGCGGAAATTAGTAATTTTGAAAAGCATCCCGATTCGCAGTTGTTTATTCAAATGAGGATTTGGGATGATAAAGCCAAACTCGAAAATTTCGCGACTAAAGATTTGGGTTACTTCAAGCAACTTTGCTTGCATTACCTGTCTCGTTAATTTATTATGCAGCCTTTACCTGCAACAATATATAATCCATCATTTGTTGTAGTTCATTCTCGTATAGGCATTGTGTTGGATGCGCATTTTCAATCCAGTATTTTATCAGAAATGGATTCAATTCTTTTGAAGTAGTAACGCCCATTTCGGCTAAAACCTTTGCGTTTGCCAATTGTTCAATTTGTGATTTTATAGGAACCACAAAAAGCTTCTTGCCCAAGTGAAGTGACTCCGCAGCAGTTTGAAAACCTCCCGCAGTAATCACACCGCTACACCTTATTATATCCTTTGTAAAAGTTTCTTTATTAATTGGCTTCACAGTGATATTCTCAAATTGATATTGCTGGGTTGCCACCTTTGAATAAAGCACAAAACGATACTTTGAAAAACGTATTTCCTGAAACACATTCATCAATTCTTCATCAGTAAACGAAATCAAGTAAACCAAAAAGAAATTTTCATCCACAGGTTTAGCTTCCAAAATTTCCTTGCGAATAATCGGGTTAAAAATGTATTCATCAAACTTTTTAAAGTGCATCGCTACCTTCTCTTTTGCAGGGCACATCAACTTTGAGCCATACTTTGTGAGTTTAGCATTTAAGCCCATCTTGGGAAAGTTCTTGCTCTGCATTGAATAGGCGTTGCCAAGTCCCACACTCTTTACGCCAAACAGTCGCGCACCCCAAAGCGTAATAGGTTCAAAATCGGAAATGATTAAATCATATTGTTTAAAAGGAATTGTAAAAATCGCTTTCCAAAAACTCCACCAACTTGTTTTGCGAAAGGAATTGATGATGGAAATGCGCCCTTTTTTACCATAAGAAAATGTAAGTCCTTTGAATTGATAGCAAATAGGAAAGGGCACTTCTAAACTGCTATTATCCCCACTTATCAATACATCCATCTGCTCTAAATCAGGGTGCTCTTTCAATAGATTATACAACTCTATAGAGCGCGTGATGTGCCCGTTACCCGTTGCCTGAATACCAAACAATATTTTCATGACCTTTAAATTTGAATGAAAGATTATTGACCGTTTGCTGAAATAAACTTGCTTACAAATACCGATTGAAACTGTTCAAACTCATGGCTCACATTTTCCTCTGTTTCAGGTATAATCGCATCTTCATCTTTTAGGTTAAGCTCATTGAAATATTTCAAACTCCACTCGCCATTGTTGTATTCTAGCGAGGTGAGATTTTCAATCCAGTCGCCACTATTCAGGTATTGCACCATGCCTTTTGCATTGATGTATGTCTTCATTACCGGCTCATGAATGTGTCCCATCACCACATAGTCATATCCATTCGCAATAGCAATATCAGCAGCCGTTTGTTCAAAGTTACTGATGTGCTTCACGGCAAGTTTCACACTGTCTTTAATCTTCTTGCTTAGTGAAATTTTTTCGCGCCCTATCTTTTGCAAAAATAAATTAGTGAGTCGGTTGATGAGAATTAAAAAGTCGTAACCACTGCCGCCCAGTTTGGCAATCCATTTGCTATGCTTCATGGTAACATCAAACACATCACCATGAAAAAACCAGTGTTTTTTTCCGTCAAGTTCCAGCACTAGTTTATCATCTAAAGTAAAGTTGCCCAAACTCATGCCGCTGTATTTGCGCAGCATCTCGTCATGATTTCCGGTGATGTAAAATATTTGTGTGCCTTTGCTCATCATTTTCAGGATGGTTTGCAACACTTTTACATGACTCTTTGGAAAGTAGTATTTACTCAGATTCCAAATGTCAATAAAGTCACCATTAATAATGAGTATTTCGGGGTCAATGCTTTTAAGGTAAGTGTTGAGTTCTTTGGCGTGGCAGCCGTAGGTGCCGAGGTGAGTATCAGATATTACAGCTACTTTAATGTTGCGCTTCGGCATGTTCAAAAAGTTTTACAAAAGAATGTAGCCAATGCAAAGCCAACATGCCCTCAGGGTTATTTTGTTGTGAATGTTTTGTTGCGTTTACGTTATGCACCTACCGATATTCTGATTCAACCCAAAGTATTGGTTTGTGATACTTAACAAAGAAGTAACTGCTACTTTAAGTAGTCTTAATTTCTGCTTCGTTATTTCGCTTAACGAAAAACAGCGATGGGGAATAGAATTTACATTTTGTTTGTGTGTTGCGACAATACACTTTACAGTCAGCTTGCTGAATCAATGGTGCAGCATTTTTTTTCTGATAGCATAATTGCTTTTAGTGCGGGCATTGCGCCTGCTAAAAAGGTTGATGAGCGCGCATATTTTTTAATGGAGCGACTGGGTTATAAAAACATTGGTGAGCACACAACCAAGGGGCTGAACGAAGTGCCCGATTTTAATTTCGATTATGTTATCACGCTTGGGGTTCAGGAGTTTATTCATCAAGTAGATGCCGAGAGAAGATTAGAGTGGAGACTGCCTGATACTCAATTACTTTCTATAGAAGAAGTTGCCCGCCTGCGCGATATGATTCAGCATAAAATTCAACAACTAACACTTAGGCAGGCGGCATAAGATAATTTGAGGTGATATCAATTAAGCACTC
Source organism: uncultured Chitinophagaceae bacterium (assembly GCA_964552715.1). Taxonomy (GTDB): domain Bacteria; phylum Bacteroidota; class Bacteroidia; order Chitinophagales; family LD1; genus UBA7692. Next base: position 17,558 of record CAZKHZ010000027.1, read on the forward strand.
GAATTACCAAGGCTTAAATTCTCATTGCAAGTCCTTTTTAAGACTTTACTGTTTTATTATTTTTTGGGTTACCTTATTTGCTCCTTGTGAAACTGTAAATATGTAAACACCACGATGACAAAGCCATTGCAAACTGGTCTCCCCCAACTTTGTTGCCATTGCTTTGCGCACTCCAGGTGTGATCCATCATATAGAATTTTTGGTTGCCGCAACAGGTAGAAACATTCTTCCAAAAATCAGTAGTCAATTCTACAACATGATTGTATGACGAACCCTTGTTTGGGTTGTACCATGAAATTAAATTGTTGTTGCTATTCCGAACTATATCGTGGTAAACAATTGCTTGAGCCGAAATGGCTACGGAAAAAAAACTAAAAATGATGAGTGTAAAAACCTGTTCATATAGTAATGATGTATGGTGCACAGTTAAGCATTAAACTTAAAACTCTTTGCAACAATGGACATTAACTTATAGTCAATTTGAAACCTGATGCATTGCTTCTGTGTTTGAAAATATAATTAGCGCGTGTTCTGTCTTTTATTTTTCAAGATATTATTTAACTGCTTGTGCTGCGTTGTTTAGCGGCACTTCTAAAAACACTCCAAATTCATTTGGAAAGTTGACACTCACGCGCCCGTGCACCGCGCCCTGTTCGTCATAAAATCTTGCATTAGGCAATAAAGGAAATACACCTTCGTGCCAAATATTAGGATGGATGTATAAACCTTGAGAGCCGTCAAAATAAAACGCCACAAAGTCTTCGGGTGTTACGTCATCTCCAGGCAAAGCAAGCGGCACCACAAATGGCGAGCCATCTAAAGGGAAAAATAATTGCCCGCCATCGGGGTGGTAGTTGGCGTGCCACAACAAAATTCTTTCAGGCACTTCTATTGGTTCATCGCCATTTAATGCCTCACCGGGCATCTTGCTCCAGCCTAAAAGATATTCATCATTCACCGCATTATTTTTGCCAAAGCACAAATCGCCCTGCCACCAAAATTCAAATACGCCATTTTTTGTTCCTGCTTGGTTGCCTGTGTTTTTGTCAATAGGTCTGCCCGTTGGTTTGGGCCAAGTTGCTATCTCTACTTTAAAATTTTTGTAATCATCCACAAGGCATCCATATCCTTCAAGCGTTTTTGGGGTTGCCCTAAGCACTTTCATTTTTTTGATACCTGCTGATGAAGGCACATCAGGATTCAAATAATCGGTAGCTGTGTTTACCATAATTCTTGTTTTCTATTTTTTAAAGAATGAATATAATTTCGATTTATACAAACTACCAACGCACACCCGGATACAGCCTTGTAAGTGGTCCCTCCCAAAGACAGCGATGGCATCGGTATCGTCTAATTTTTAATATCCCAAAGCTACAAGCATTGAATAGCTTATCTGCGAAAGTTTTTTTTCTTCTTTCTAGTTCGCGAGAGCCGCAAGCAGGGCAACAAAAACTTATCATCATCATTTGAGAGCGCAGAGGTAAGCCTTCAATTAAAAGATTAGGTTAAGACAAAATTATTTTTTCGCTCACTTTTCTTTCACTTTGGGGTTTTTGAAATTCATAACACAAAAATCACAATCCGTTCACCTGTATATGCATTTTAGCAGCGTCTTTTGCCCACGCAAAATACAAAGCACAATTTTTATGGAATCTATCAATGCTACTCAATCTACCGCAGAGGTAGCTAGCCGCTTTGCTGAACTTTGTAAAAAAGGCGAGATGCAAAGAATACAAGAAGAACTTTTTGCGGATAATGCTCAAAGCCTAGAGCCCAAGCAATCGCCATGGCCTAGTGTAAGTGGAGTGGCAGCTATAAAGGTGAAAGCCAGAAATTTTAATGAAACTGTGTTGCAAAGCCATGGAGGACATGTGGGCGAACCAATTGTGGCGGGCAATCACTTTGCGTTGGCAATGGGCATGGATGTTACTTTAAAAGATGGCAACCGCATAAACTTAGATGAAGTTTGTGTTTATAAAGTGGAAGCCGGCAAAATAGTGAGTGAGCAGTTCTTTTATTAAACATAAATTTTGTTTCATTTATCCGTTGGTCGCTCCGCAAGGAGTGACCTTTTTTTGTTCTGAAAGTTATGCTCTTGCAGATTTTACCCCAAATACTGCTTAGCATCACAAACAATTTTTGCGGTATAATTTCATCGCTTTCAAATCTTACATAGATAGATAGGCAGCGGAACTTAATGGATAGTATTCGGTTAGTAATATTCAATAATCGAACTATTGCGGATAATTTAAAATAGCTACTTCATCACTAAAGAGAATTTTGAATGGTGAATACCATTTCAAACATTCTATTATTGCTCATGTTATTGACTAAATTAAAGTTATGAATAAATTAAATTGCGCTTTCGGTTTTACTGCCCTTTTTGCATTGTTGATTTCATTGCAAGTGCAATGCCAATCCATCAATCTTTTTCCTGATACTCATGCTCCATTTATTTATGGTGTGGCATCGGGCGATCCCTCTGCCTCTGGCGTGCTTATTTGGACTGCCACAGAACCTAATCCGCAGTGGCATGGTGTGTCAGCGGCTTGGAAAGTTGCCACCGATTCGCTGTTAACCAATGTAGTGCAAAGTGGTAATGCTACTTTGGATAGCAATAGCGGCTACACCATCAAGCAAGAGATAAGTCAACTGCAAGCCGATACGCGATACTTCTATTCTTTTACTGTAAACAATAATAGCTCCACCACTGGCATCACGCGCACCGCACCCGCAACGGGCAGCAACGGATTGAATTTTGCGCTGGTGAGTTGTAGTAGTTTATTTTCGGGATACTTTAATGGCTACCGCCAAATTGCCGCTATGAAAAACCTACATGGATTGATTCATGTGGGTGACTATATCTATGATTTTGTAGATGCACAAGAGCGCGTGCGCATTCCGCAGCCCGAGCCAGCCGACCCTGCCGATAATTCAGTTGAGGATTGGCGTAACCGCCATCGTCTTTACCTGCAAGATCCCGACTTGCGCGAGGCAAAACGCATGATGCCTTGGATCCACACTTGGGATAATCATGATGTATTGCGCAACACTCCGGGTGCTTCTAGCAAGGCATTTCGCGAGTTTGTACCTTTTAAAGAAGATGCGCAGGATACCTTAAAAATTTGGCGCACCATCCGCTATGGCAATCTGTTGGATATTATGATGATTGATATAAATGTGGAGGCACGCAAGGATTCTTTTCCATCAGGAAATAAAACGGTGATGACCAATGCGCAATTTAATTGGTTGAAGAGTGAGTTGAAAAATTCCTCTGCCACATGGAAGTTTATCGGCAGTGAAAAATTGTTCAGCCCTTGGAATTTGCAGGGCATTACGCTTCCGGGTGGAGGGCTAAACGGAACATGGAATGGCTTTGCTGAAAGTCGCGATTCGCTCTTAGCGCATATTAAACAGAACAATATTAAAAACACAGTAGTGTTGAGTGGTGACTTACACATGAACCTTTGGAGCGACCTTGCTGTTGACCCGCTTAACGCACAGTTGTATGATAAAGCAACAGGCAGCGGTGGATTGGGTATGGAAATAATGGGTGCCAGTATCAGCCGAGGAAATGTAGATGAATCAGGTATTAGTGTTGCACTAAAGAGCTTTCTGCATGGCAACTCGCTTTCGTTAAACCCGCACCAGCAATACATCAATTTATACGACCATGGATTTAATGTTATCAGCATCAATAACGATAGTTTGGTAGCCCATTCATACCTGTGTCCGATTCTTACGAACACCAACACCATTACGCTTGAGGCTTCTAGAACTGCTATGGTGAACGATAACCACTGGAAGCGCAATGCACCAAGTGCTGTTAGTGAATTAAAGTTGAGCAATGTTATTCCGCTTTATCCTAATCCTTCTGCTGATGGCTTTTTTACCATTGATTTATCTGCCGCTAAAAGCCAGAGCGAAGTGATGGTAGTGGATGCTAGTGGCAGGGTAATATTGCCCCGCACTATTTTTTCTAATGGCAAGCAGCAACTTGGCACCAAGCCATTTGCTGCGGGAGTTTATTTTGTTGGGGTGCACACGGATGGGCAAAAATTCATAGAGCGAATAGTAGTGAGTAAGTAATTCAAAATCCAGCATTAGCTTGGGTATGTTTTTGCAAAACAGTTTTTATAAAAATGCTTTAAAAGCATACGCATAAAGTATGTCATACTTGCTTTGACTTATTTAATTCAAACATTACTTGATTTGTATAAAGGTGTTGGAATTGATAACACACACTTAATAAATAGCAACGAAATTTGCGATATGTTGCGCTTGATTAGTAAATCATATTTATCAATAAAAATTAAAGCTTTTTAGATGAAAAACTTATGCTACGTATTATGTATGTTTTCGGCAGTTTGCCAAGCACAGATGGTTACACATGGTCCCATCACCGGAGCCGTAACGCCTTCTTCAGCTCGATTTTATATACGCACTACACAAGCTGCCGAGGTAAAGATGGAATTGAGTACAGATACCTTTTTTACTAATGTAAAAACAGTAACAGATTCTACCAAAGCATGGCGCGATAGTTCCAACCTGTTTTATGCTTCGGGGCTGAATGCTTTCACTACTTACCATTACCAGATTTTTGTAGATGGAGTGTTGGATACTATCAGAGGTTCATTCAAAACATTTCCTGCTGCTGGGGCAAAGGGCAGATACAAATGGGCCGTGCTTAGTTGTCAGGAATTTGGCACTTATAACGCCTTTAATGCGCTGTATCAACAAATGCCACAATTGGTTTTGCACACAGGCGATTTTACCTACCCCGATTATCAAATTCCCGGAGACCACCGCATGGATTGGAGCCTGCAACAACTTAGCTACCGCAAGCGATACAGAGAGCAGAATATGCAGAAAGATTTTTTGAGTATGGCTTTTGATTATGTGCCCGATAACCATGACGGGGCAGGGCAAAGAGATAATGTGCATCAAGTGGGCAACTATATTGACACTGCCGGAAAAGTAGTAAACACCATTACTTATGAACCAGTGCCTGCTGGTGCCGTACAAAATGTTTTCAAGGGATATTATGAGTATTATCCGCACTACCCTCCGGCAGATTCGTTGGAAGGAATGTATCACAGCTATCGCTATGGCAATAGCGAAATATTTTTTTTAGACGCTCGCCATTGCGGCAATGGGCAAGACTCTACTTTTACCTTCGATGCAGCTACAAATACTTGGGAGCTTGACCCTAAACCTGGGCAAACACTTTTAGGAAACAAACAGTTTAATTGGTTGCTCACTGGGCTGCGCAATTCTACTGCCGACTGGAAGTTTATTGTAAGCCAAGTAATGTTCAATAAACAATTCCGCAAGGTGGTTCAGATAAGCATGGGTTTGCAGGGCATCAGCTTTGCTTTAGGGGGCACAGCAGGCACAGGTTTTACGTTGGCTCATGCTCTGTCGAACAACTGGTGCGCCTATCCTAAAGAGCAAGACAGTTTGCTCAATTACATGCAGGCAGAAAGTATAAAAGATGTGCTTGTGCTTAGCGGACACGTGCATACCAATGTGATGGATAATGGTAAAAATGCAGGCTTGCCAGAGTTGAATACCGGACCCGCAGCAGGCTTTGGTGCAGAGCTAACTTTTTATATTGACTCGGTGATGCAGTTGCTGCAACAAGGCACAGCTATAGATTCGCTGTGGAACGGTGGAGGGCAAGGCGTAGAAAACAAAAACTTCAAAAGCGGCTTTGGTGTGGTTGAAATTTTTGAATCAGATTCTGTGGTGATGCAAATTGTGGATGAAGACAATTCAACCGTAAGTAGCATGACCATTCTGCACAGTAGCATTGCCCCTTCTTCGGTTAAAAATCTTCAACAAAAATCATGCGTGATAGAAAATATCTATCCTAATGTATCTAACAACATGGTGTATGTAAAATTTTGTGCCGACTATCAGCGCAAATCTACCGACAGAAGTTACCTGATTGATTTGAACGGAAGGGTGGTAACCAAATCGGTTTCTAGCGAAGCCTTTTCGGTAAGAGAAATACCTGCTGGCAAATATCTTTATGTGTATGACTATGGAGCGGAGGTAAAAACCTTTGCGCTGAATGTTGTAAAGTAAAATTTTGGAATAGCAACACATGCTGCTATCACAATTTTGGCATTTACAAAAACTATTGTGATGATGATTACGGCAGACGAGGAGTCTAATAAAGTAGTAAGCACCACCCCAACCAAAATGCTGCTTATATTATTTGAAGTGAATTTTAAAATCCACCTGTTGGCACTATCGCCTACTATTGATTTAATGGTTTCTGAAAGACTGTTTACTGCATAAAAAAACAGAACCAGCCCCGCTATTATTGAAAGAAGTATCTCTGTTATTACTATTACTAAATATACTTTGCATAAATAGGTTGATGTGCATGATGCAGCATTATTGCATCATCAACTTTTGATTAATATATCAATCTATGGATTAAATTTTTTCAGGCAATAGCAGAAAGAGAACCTCTATCCTTAATGTTGCGGATAACCATACCGCAGTGTGCATTGCCATATCCTCAAAGTTGCGGATACCATCCCTCTCAGGGTGTTGCCCTATCCCTGTTTTGTATGAAAAAATGGATTTTGTGAAAAAAATTGAATGTTTCGTGCCGATTAAGCCATAGTTCTGCTTAGCGATTAGGGGCTTAGCGGTAATTAAGCCATAGT
>CAZKHZ010000028.1:0-20779 GCA_964552715.1 uncultured Chitinophagaceae bacterium
CCTTTGGTCGTGCGGTAGGCTTTTGAGCGGGCTTGCAAATGTGCTGCAATGTGGGATAGCCAAAACGCCCCGTTTCTTTTTTCAACGGGGCGAAAAAGTGCGGTGGGGTAAAAATTTAAACTTCTTGTGTTGGGTCGAGCGGTCGCCTGAATGTCGGAAAGTCAGCCGATTTTTTTAGGAACCGAGATGTCTTTTGTCTACCGATAAATTGTCTTGGGATGATGTCAGTCCGCCTTACCGCTAACTCGTATATACCCGCAAGTATATAAAAAATCCTTCAAACGCAAATATCCCCTCAATTCATTGGTATCGAATCAAATTTTTGTATAAAATATCCTAAACGCGCATATATCTTTTTTAAAATAAATAGCTAAAAAGCGCAGTGAAATTTCAACAGGCTTTTCTCAATTATGGACTTTGGCAACCGAAAAAAAAAATTAGAAAACACTTTGGCTACACACAAAAAGACATTGGCGAAATGCTTTACATCTCTGCCAGTGCCAACGGCAAAAAGGAGAGCCCAGCGAAGCAGCCACTTCAGAACACAACATTCGCTAATTAACAGCAATTTATGGGCTTAGCCCCGATGTTCTGGAAAGCGATTGTCCTTTAGAATTTTATACTGATGATGCTGGCAAACCCGCAGTGTGGCATCGCAAAGAGAAATCACCTGTTGTGGTAGGTTTACTGCGCTTAATTTTGGAATACATTGAGCAAAAGGATAAGTGAGGTGGCATTGAGAAAATACAAGGGCTGTTGCTTGCTACTCGTTACGCGTTCTTGGCTGTTTCCTCGAAACTCGCGACTCGCGACTTGCAACTCGCTTCTCGGCACACTATATCTTCTGTATAGCAATTTCATCAAAACCAAGTATTAGGGTTTTGCCAGTATCAATCACAGGTCGCTTTATGATGCTGGTATGCTGCATCATCAATGCAATGGCAGCGTGTTCATCTTTTACAGTTGCTTTAACTGCGTCATCCAGTTTTTTCCATGTCAGTCCGCTTTTGTTGATAAGTTTTTCAAAGCCCCATTCGGCACACCATTTTTGCAGCGTTTCGGCATCAATGCCCGATTTTTTGTAGTCGTGAAAAGTATAAGACCATCCTTTTTCATCTAATGCCTTAAAGGCTTTCTGCATGGTGTTGCAATTTTTGATGCCGTATATTTTCATTGTATAGCTGCTTTTATTGGTGGTGATATTATACTAAACAAATCAGCGAAAGTTTTTGGGTGCAAGGAATAATCAACGCTATCTGATATTCCAACATTCCATTATTCCGGTGTGCTATCGCCTTTCTACTATCAACTTTTTCACCACAATTTCTCCTAACGATTGCACAGACAAATAGTAAATACCATCGGCAAGCAAACTCACATCAAAGCGCGTTGAATTTTCGGAAGTTGTTTTTGATTCAATCAATTGCCCAAGTGTGTTGTGTAGCATTATTTGTTTATCTAAAATTATCGTGCTTTCAATATTTACAACAACAATTTGCGCAGCAGGATTTGGTACAATTGAAATGCGTTGGATGTGCTTTACATCATTCAAGCCTTGCGGTGGCAAAGTGCAATCCACAAACAAATCGCTTGAAGCAGCCGTGCAATTATTGTTGTCGGAAATCATTATTGTGTAATAGCCTTTATCGTCTTCTACGGTAAAGAAGCGGGCGTTCACCCCAGGAATTGAATCTCCATTTTTATACCACGTGTAAACCACATTTGCGATGGCAGGTGTAGAAGCCAAATTGCAACCATTGGCAACAATAGGTGGAGTTTGCAGTGGTGGTGTGCAGGGAAGTATTTGTGGTGGTGTTTTTCCCGATTGTATCAGCACAACATTTTTATCGGCTATCTGGAAATTGCATGTGCGACCAAGTGTGTCGTTGTTAGCATTTACAGCAATGTTGATGTTTTGTGACGCACTTCCGCTTTGCGGATTCAATGCAATAAAATTGCAAGTGGAAACAACACTCCAAGCGCAATTAGCAGCATTGCTCAATTGAACAGAAACATTTTGTTGACTGCTATCTACCAAAATGCTATCGGTTGAAAGAGCGAACACACAATTCACGGGAGGAATTTTTCTGCCTTGGGTAATGGTGAAAGTTTTTCCTGCAATAGTTATTATGCAACTTCTTGATATTGTATCTGGATTTGCTGCAACATCCATAGCAACATTTGCATTACTGTTTCCTGAAGATGGAGTTACAGAAACAAAGCTGCAATTGGCAAAGGAAGTCCAAGAGCAATTGGCAGCGTTAGTAAGATTTACATTTACGGTTTGCTGATTACTGTCAATAGTTGCGCTACTTGATGAAAGACTAAATGAACAATTTACAGGAGCAATTTTTCCACTTTGAGTAATGGTAAAAGTATTGCCTGCAATAGTGATGATGCAGGTTCTTGACGTAGTGTCAATATTTTCTGCTACTGCAATTGAAATAGTTGCATTGCCGCTGCCACTTGATGGCGAAACGGAAACGAAATTGCAATTGCTTGAAGACGTCCAAGGGCAGTTGGCTACATTGGTGAGATTAACCGTTGTAGCTTGTTGCGCGCTATCAATGGTCGCGCTATTGGCAGAAAGATTAAATACACAATTTGGGGTGAGTGCAAATGTGTAGGTTATATTTTTTGTGCCACAATAATTGGTGAGCGAAAGTGTAATCGTGTAGCTAGTAGGCACGCCAGTTGAAGGATAAGTGTGTGAAGGATTTTGCAGGCTAGAATTTTGAGCGCCATCACCAAAATTCCAATTGAAAGTATTTGGATTTCCTGTTGCGGTTGCAATGAAAGAAACTACATATCCATTTGTTGTATGACTGATAGTGGCATTTGGCAAATCATTGATTGTAGTAAATGTGGTAAATGCCGATGGCGTGCCGCTGTTCAATCCATTTGTGCAATATGCCATTACACTCCATTCATAAGAAGTATTGCAAGTAAGATTTGAAAGGGCAAGTAATGTGGAAGTGGTAGTTTGTTTTGTATAGCTAGCTGCTCCTGAAACTTTATACCAAACTTCATAATTACTTACCCCCGCAACTGCCGCCCATGAAAGCGATGCAGTGGTTGGTGTAATACTTGAGGTAGCTCGTCCTGTTGGTTGCGCGCAGGTGGCTTGCGGATGTGTTACGCAAACCTGAAAGCTACCACCACCGCTACCAGTGCCATAGTGATATACCCGTACAAAATAGGTTGTGCCGATAGTTAGATTGGTAAGCGTAACTGAATTTAAAATTCCCGTGCTGCCTGTTTGGTCGTCACACCCAATGCTTATGCTTGAATTGCAAGTGCCGCTGCGCACATCCACCACACCATCAAATGAAGTGCCATTTAATAAACGAACGCTGTGTTGGGTAGCAACAGCAGTAAATTTGAACCACACATCATCATCAGCATTGCCACTGGTAAAACCATTGCAGGGCGATGTTGCGGCAACACTTCCTGTGGCATTGGTATTTGAATATGTTTGATAGTTGCACGAAGTGGAGGAAGTTAAATCTATTGCACCCGAGCAATAATCATTTATAGGATTGGTAGGGGTGGAAGTAGCGCAGCCATTGTTGATGTAATTGCTTACCGAGGTTCTTAAATTACTTAACTGGCTGAACAAATTTGTGCCGGGACAATCTGTGTAACTAGGGTTGCAGCCTTGCCTGTGTCCGCTGATGTTGTTCATTGTTCCGAGATAAGAAGTTATGGGACCACTGCCCAATGGATCAATGCCAGCGTTGCAACATTTCCACGCAAGAATTTCTGCCAACTTGTTCATAGCAGCGGTAGATGGGTTTGCTGTGTTGTAGTTGCCGAGCATACATATTCCCATCGTTTTTTGATTGTAGCCACACATGTGCGCACCTACCACATTATTGCCGCCACCCCTGCCTACATACAACACACCATTTGGGTCAATCAGCCAGTTGTAACCTACATCGCACCAGCCGTTGCTGTTTACGTGATAGTTCCAAATGGATGCTACAACTGCCGCCCAATTTGTGCTGGTGTTTGATCCCGCAGCATGATGCACAATTAAGTGTGTAACGGTTGTATAACTCGGGCTACCACAGGATGAATTTGCAGTAAGTCCATAACTGCTGCCCCAACTACTTCTACCTACAGTTGCTGGTTGACTGCAACTGCAAGCCCTGCCTGCACTTTCTTCTGTATTTTCTTCACCGCTTTCAATTGGATAGGTATTTGCTGGAACAAATAATTGCAGTGCTACTTTGCTTAATTCAATTCCCTTTTTGTTCCGAATTACTTTGAATCGAAAGTGTTTTGTTTTACTGCTTAAAAAAATTGGAGGGAAAGAAATTTGATTATCCGCTTGTTCATTATGATGGTCATGTTCCAAAGCTATCCAACGACTTTTAGCTTCGCCATCAGGTGTGGCATAAACAAAAAGCTCAACAGCATCATGGCTAAAATTTGAACCTTGCAAAACAGCAGAAATGGCAATAAAAGGACTTGTACCTTCAAGTGTATGTTTTATTTTTTTTGAAGTAAAAGTGGATACTTCTGAATGAATAGCCGACTTTGAAAACTTTGCTTTCTGTAAATCCTGCTCAATGTTTTCGCGAAAAAAATCCTGCGAAAACACCATTGAAGGAAGAAAAAAAACAAGTAAAAAAGCTGTGGTGTATTTGTGCTTCATTTATTCAAACCTAAGTATTTTTTGTTTTAAGTAAAGTATAGCATCTAGTTGCAAAAGCCATCTTGTTTTAAAAAGTATCATTCTCGTTTCTTAACGTCCTCATAATACAGTTTGTATCAATAACATTACATTTACGCTTCAATTAAAACGAAACGATAATGAACAAGCATTTCTACTTACTTCTTTTTACACTACTATTTTCCTCATGTATTTCAGCACAGTTACTGCGAGGTCCCTATTTGCAAAAGCAAACTTCAAGCAGTATGAATGTAAAGTGGCGCACCGCCACTATGACATCGGGAAAAGTTTACTATGGTACAGATTTGAATAATTTGAATCTTTCAGCAACAGATACAGTTAATGTGAATGATCACGATGTTGAGGTTAAAGGTTTGCAGCCATTCACTAAATATTTTTACAAAATAGAATCAGATAATGTTGTGTTGAGCGGACCTGATAGCGTGCATTTTTTCAGAACCGCACCAATACCTGGAGCAGTTCAACCCATTCGCGTATGGGCGATTGGCGACCACGGAAAAGCCAATGATCCTCAAAGACGAACGCGCGATTCATACTTAAACTATACAGGCAAGCGTGAAACAGATGTGTGGCTGTGGTTAGGTGATAATGTTTACAACGATGGCACTGATAAAGAATACCAAGATAAAGTGTTTGAAACCTATTATGGGTATAATGAAATTTTTAAAAACATGCACTTTTATCCTTGCCCGGGTAATCATGATTATGGAAGTGTTTGCCCCATACCATGCCAAAAAGATCCGAACACACACACGGGTCCTTATTACGACATCATTTCTGTTCATGCCAAAGGAGAAGCAGGGGGCACTCCATCAGACAAAGAGTTGTACTATTCTTATGACTATGGTAATGTGCATTTCATTTCTCTCAATTCTGAATTGGGTTCGCCAACAGAAGCTTATGATTGGATTGGGGCTTTTGTATCTGGCAAGCCAGCAAACTATCCTATGGTGAAATGGTTGAAACAAGACCTTACCAACAACACTCAACCTTGGGTGATTGTATATTGGCACCAACCTCCTTTTTCAAAAGGTTCTCACGATTCTGATAAAGTATGGGAGTTATTTATGAAAGCTATGCGCCAAAACATTCTTCCTATATTAGATTCTTTTGGTGTTGATATGGTTATAAATGGTCACAGCCACAACTATGAACGCTCCTACATGATTAAAGGTCATTATGGTATATCAAACACTTATAAATCTGCTGACCATTTGGTAAATGGAACCAGCGGAAAAGAAGCATTGGGTGAAGCATATATTAAATACACAGATCAACCTAAACAAAATAATGGCATCGTGTATGTGGTTTGTGGCAATGCAGGAAGTCAAGCATCAGACCCAACATTTCCACATCCTGTGATGTTTTACAGCGATGGTGGAGACGGTGTTCATGGTTCATTTGTAATGGATATTGAGGGTAACAAACTGATAGGAAGGTATTTAACTGCCGAGGGTCAAATCAAAGATGAGTTTACGATTATTAAGCAAACATCTACTGGCTTAGAAAAAGGTAATAACTTCTTTAAAAATGTTTCGGAGGTAACAATTGCGCCCAATCCTTTTTCAAACAACACTCAAATTCAATATAGCTTGAAAAAAGAAGCGCAAATGAAAATTGATGTTTACAGCATCGAAGGCAGATTGATAAAAACAGTCTTCTCAGGCATTCAAAATTCAGGAAGCCAATCGGTAGCTTTAGATGCGGCAGGCATGGCAAATGGCAAATATATTTTGCGCCTCACCGAAGGCAAAAATAGCGTGTATGAAAGAGTAATTAAACTTGACTAACCATATTTAATTTTTAAACAAACACCCAGATGCCATCGCTTGTAGCGATGGCATCTGTTTATAGTAAAAAACAGCAGTAATGAATTTAGACCTTACCGGAAAAAACGCTTTTGTGGGCGGCAGCAGCAAAGGCATAGGCAAAGCATCGGCATTTGCCTTGGCAGAATTGGGTGCCAATATCACTTTTGTGGGGCGCACCGAAACTGCTTTGATGCAGAACTTAATTGACCTTAGCTTTATCAGCAAAAGCGGGCAAAATCACGATTACCTTGTTGCAGATTTCAGCCAACCCGAAAAGATGAAAAGTGCTGTAGAACGACACATCAAAAAAACCGCAAAGACCTATCACATTTTGGTAAACAACACCGGAGGTCCGCCATCGGGCAAAATCACTTTAGCTAAAGAAGATGATTTTTTAAAAGCATTTGAAGCGCATCTTTTATGCAATCATATTCTTGCGGGATTGATGATAGACGGCATGAAAACAGCGGGCTATGGCAGGATTGTGAATATCATTTCAACATCTGTAAAACAACCATTGCCAAACCTTGGTGTAAGCAACACCATTCGCGCGGCAGTAGCCAATTGGGCAAAAACTATGGCGAATGAACTGGCAGAATTTGGCATCACGGTTAACAATGTTTTGCCAGGCGCCACTGCTACCGAAAGGCTGCAAAACATCATTGATACTAAAGCCAAAAATCAAGCCATTGAACAAACTTTGGTAGAAGAAGAAATGAAGCGCGAAATACCTATGAAGCGTTTCGCCAAGCCCGAAGAAATTGCCGCAGCCGTGGCATTTCTTTGCTCTCCTGCTGCATCCTATATCACTGGCATCAACGTGCCAGTAGATGGTGGCAGAACTTCGAGTTTATAGTTGTGATAAACTATTTAAGACAATAATGACTTTACAATATCTGCCACCATTTTATTGTCGGCTTTGCCAGCAAATGCCTTGGAGGCTGCACCCATCACCTTGCCCATTTCTTTTTGTGAGGTAACCCCCAACTCGGTAATGATTTTTTGAATGCCTGCGCGCACTTCATCCTCGCCCAACATAGCAGGCAAGTAGCGCTCTATTATTGCAATTTCCTCTTTTTCCTTTGTCGCAAGCTCAGCTCGATTTTCTTTTTCAAAAATCTCAAGGCTTTCTCTGCGTTGCTTCACCATTTTTTGTAAAATGGTAGCTTCCTTTTCTTCGGTGATTATACCTGTAGAACCTTTTTCGGTTTTAGCCAAAAGTATGGCAGCTTTAATAGCGCGAATGCCGCGCAAACCTGCTTCATCTTTAGCCATCATGGCAGCTTTTAAATCGCTGTTTATTTTTTCTTCTAAACTCATAACTGCAAATCTAACTTATTAGATAATACATAGGATTGTGAAAGTAAACTTACTAAGGACGAGGGTCGTTAGCAGCCGTCCCTCGTCACTCGCCCTTAGTCCCTTTCTCATTAAAACTTGTAAGAAAACCCAATGCCCAAAACCTCTGCAATTTGAACGCCTCTGCGGGTGCGCAAAATTTTTGTTCCATCTTCTTCAACCATCGGCACGCCATTTACATCCACTGCTTGGTCTTGCGCACCATCTCGGTCTGCATCCACCGGCACCAACTCTCTCCAACGATATTTTATACGCCAAAAAAGTGTTGCGCTGATAAATTTATTCACCTTAAAAATTATATCGTTTTGCCAGTCCACATCCACCATCATGCGTGCTTCTTTCTTCAACTCGGCATTGTTAATCATTCGTTCATTTACGATACTTACATTCACCGAATCTGTAATAGTTGTAGGGAATGTGTAGTCATAAAAAACCTCCAACTGAGTTTTGTAGTTTACATTCTTAATAATGTCTTTTTGAAAATTAATTTTCAAATAAGCACCAGCGCTTGCCATAACTGTGCTGCCTCTTTGCAAACCAAAAGCTTCTTCATTTGCACGTTGGTAGCGATCTTCTACAGGCACATTAGAAACCCGCACAAGGCTTCTATCAACAAAGGTAAAATCGGCTGAGAGAGGCGAAAAGAATAAAGAGAAATACTCCACAGGTTTGTAGTTGATACCCGGTCCAATCTTCATAAACGCAGGGGCAAAAATCTTTGAGTTCATAGTTTTAGAATACTCCTTTCCGGTAGAATCGGTTTTGTAAGTAAAGCCTCCGCCAAACTGTGTTTTAAAGTTGAAAATAAAACTCATGTCTAAGCCTTTGGCAATTTGATAACCTACAATGGAGTTGAATTGTAACAAGTCATCACTTTTTTTGAAAGGATATTTTCTACCTGGTACACTGCGATAGCGACCCAATGCTGCCAAACCGTATTTTGCTTCTAAGTTGTTATCCCAGCTTGCTTTGCCCTTTTTGTATTTGGTGTAAGCAAAGGCATTGAAATTTAAACTTAAAGCAAATTGGTTGCCAGGTACCCATTGGTAGTATGCCGCCTGAGATGCGCTAAAACCTACAAATCCTGCAAACTTCCAGGCACTATCTTTACTAATTAAAATTTTGTTTCCCTTATCGTCTAAGATAAAAGGCAATTTCTTTTTTTCGGCAAATGCACTTAGGCATGTTAAGGCAATTAATAGGGTAAAAAGATGTTTCATAAATTAATAAATTTGCTTTTTGTTGCAACAAAAATGCTGGATACGGGTTTTATTTCATAAGGCATCTTCAACACTGCATGTTGCTTGTGTCCTAATCGTTCTAAAATCTGCTAATTCTTACCAATACAATATTTAATGTTCAAACGCACATTACATTTACCGTCATGTTAGGTCATCGCTTTGCGAAATATCTTGCCGAAAACAAATCACCATTCGATAAACTGTTTGATATTTTCAAACAACTTATCACTTACACATCGGGCGATGTGTGGGAGGCATTGAATTGGCTAACGGAGTTAGATAAAGAATATAAACTCACAGATGAAAATTATGGCATTGGTGATTTTATTGAAGAACTAAAACAACGTGGCTACCTGCGCGAAGAACAACCTGATAGCGGACAATTTGCCATCACATCCAAAATGGAGCAAAGTATTCGTCAGAATGCTTTGGATAAAATTTTCGGCAAGCTAAAACGCGGCACACAGGGCAATCACAAAACAAATTTTACGGGCAGCGGAGAAGAATCTATCGGAGAAATTCGCCCTTATAGATTTGGTGATGCACCCGAACAAATTTCGATGTTAGATTCCTTTCGCAATGCGCAAATCCATCATGGCATTGGCGAGTTTCGCATGACCGAAGATGATTTGGAAGTGATGGACAAAGAGCACAAAACACAAACTTCCACCGTGTTGATGATTGACATTTCGCACAGTATGATTTTATATGGGGAAGATAGAATCACGCCTGCCAAAAATGTTGCGATGGCTTTGGCTGAATTAGTTAAGCGAAAATATCCGAAAGACACATTAGATATTATTGTTTTTGGAAATGATGCATGGCAAATTGAATTGAAAGATTTGCCTTATCTGCAAGTGGGTCCATATCACACCAACACGGTTGCAGGCTTAGAATTAGCAATGGATATTTTGCGCAGAAAAAAGAATGCCAACAAGCAGATTTTTATGATAACCGATGGCAAACCAAGCTGCATAAAAGAGCATGGACAGTATTACAAAAACAGCTTTGGTTTAGATAGGAAAATAGTAAACAAATGTCTGCGCTTAGCAACTGTGGCAAGGCGATTGAAAATACCCATCACCACCTTTATGATTGCCAGCGACCCATACCTGCAAAGTTTTGTGGAAGAATTTACCGAAGCAAATAATGGCAAGGCATTTTACACATCTCTACAAGGCTTAGGCGAGTTTTTGTTTGAAGATTTTGAACGCGGTAAAAAACGCAGAATGTAATTATTGTTCACGCAGAGAGAAAGAGAACGCAAAGTATAACAGCCACTTTATTTAATGAAACATAACGAGCTTACCTACATCATTATTCAAACAGCAATTGAAATTCATAGAGAGTTAGGGCCTGGTCTATTTGAGTCGGTTTATGAAGAAATAATGTACCTAGAGTTAACAGGAAAAGGATTGATGGTTGAACGGCAAAAACCAATTCCTGTATATTGGAAGAGTAAAGAAATTGAAACTTCCTTTAGAGCAGATTTAGTTGTTGAAAACAAGGTAATTGTTGAACTAAAATCAGTTGAAGAATTACATAAATTAAACTTTAAGCAAGTTCAAAACCAACTTAAAATCTCAAAGTTGAAAGTTGGTCTCCTTATCAATTTCAATGAAGTTCTTTTGAAAGACGGTGTTCATAGAATAGTAAATGGATTTGAAGATGAATAACAACCTGTTCTTCTTAAAAAGCAAACCCCTTGGGTTCACATTTCCTCTGAGTGAAGAAGTTTCTTACGTCTTATATTATCTAACAAATAAAATATCTGCGCACTCTATTTCTCTGCGTGAATAAAAATATGAAGAATATTAAAACACTTGGCGAATTAAAAGCCGCTGGTTACAAGAGCAAAACGATTAAAGATGAATTGCGTGAAAATCTTATGCGAAAATTGCAATCGGGCGAGCAGGTATTTGATGGAATTATTGGCTATGAGGATACCGTGATTCCAGATATTGAGCGCGCCATTCTTTCGCGCCACAACATCAATTTACTAGGTTTGCGCGGGCAAGCAAAAACGCGCATTGCACGAAAAATGACTAATCTATTGGATGAGTGGATTCCGATAGTGGCGGGTAGCGAAATCAACGATGATCCATTGCAACCATTGTCGCGCTTTGCAAAAGATTTAATTGTTGAAAAGGGCGATGAAACACTTGTGGAATGGCTACATCGAAGTGAACGTTATGCCGAAAAATTAGCCACGCCAGACGTTAGTGTTGCCGATATGATTGGTGATGTGGATCCTATAAAAGCAGCAAACCTTCGCCTCAGCTATTCCGATGAGCGCGCCATACATTTTGGAATTATTCCACGCAGCAATCGCTGTATTTTTGTTATCAATGAATTGCCAGATTTGCAGCCGCGAATTCAGGTTGCATTGTTTAATATTTTGCAGGAAGGCGATGTGCAAATTCGCGGGTTTAAGTTGCGCTTCAATTTAGATATACAATTCATATTCACTGCAAATCCTGAAGATTATACCAATCGTGGAAGCATCGTTACTCCATTGAAAGATCGTATTGGTTCGCAGATTCTTACACACTACCCTAAAAGTATTGAGCAATCAAAGAAAATTACGATTCAAGAGGCTAAGGTTTCTGCTGCGCAAAGAGAAAAAGTTGAAGTAAGTGAGTTGATCAAAACCCTTATAGAGCAAATTGCCATGGAAGCGCGCAGTAGTGAATTCGTAGATGCAAAGAGTGGCGTGAGTGCGCGACTAACCATTGCTGCGTATGAGAATTTAGTGAGCGCAGCAGAGCGAAGAATTTTGATAAATAATGAAGCAAAAACATTTGCACGCATCAGCGATTTGTTTGGAACAATTGCAGCCATTAATGGCAAAATTGAATTGGTGTATGAAGGCGAACAAGAAGGCGCGGCAATGGTGGCGCAAAACTTGATTGGCAAAGCCATCCGCAATCATTTCCTGGAGTTATTTACCGACCCTGGAAAACTGAAGAAGAAAAAAACAACATCACCTTATCAATCAATTGTGGATTGGTTTGCAGAAGGCAATGAGTTGGATTTATTACTCACAGAGCGCGATGTGACATTTAAGAAATTGCTGGATTCAATTCCCAGCTTGGATGAAATTATTGATAACCATTTGCAAGGAGTAAAGGGCAATGACAGATATGTGATGAAAGAATTTATTCTCTATGCACTTGTTGAACATTCGCAGATTGGCAAGGCTGTATTAGAGCGAGCCGTGCAGTTCAAAGATTTATTTGGTTCGGTGTTTAACACCAAGAGTTTGGACTTAGATGAAAGTGAGTTAAATTAAGGCTCAAGTCATTTTTGCTGTAATCAATTCATCTAGATTCATTCCGCCAAAATTTCCGGAACTCATTAGCAAAACACACGAGTGCTGCCAATCTTCTGAGAGTAATCTTTCTTTCAACTCGGTTGGTTTGCGAATGATTTGTAGAGATTGATTTCCGAATGCACTTTTCACTGCATCATCCTGCAACATATTCATTTGCTTTAGGGCAAAGGTGTGTTCATCTAAATACACAATGGCTACATCGGCTACATTCATGCTTTCTGCATATTCAGGCAAGAAGTTTTCGTTGATGCTACTGAAAGTGTGCAACTCCATTACGGCAATTAATTTCCTTCGTGGAAATTGGCTACGTGCAGCATCTACTGTAGCTTTCAGCTTAGAAGGCGAATGCGCAAAATCTTTAAATACAATTGTATTTTCATTTTTAAAAAGCAGTTGCAATCTGTTTGCCGCACCTTCAAAACTTTGAATTGCTTTATAGAAAACCTCATTGCTTACACCAATTTCATTACACACCAATCGTGCGCCTTCCAGATTCATCAAGTTGTGCTTGCCGAAAATTTCTAAAGTAAAGTCGCCATCTTGAGTTATCAAACTTGTAACGCCATTTTCTATTTCATGTGATGGAGTTCTGTATAAAACTTGTTTTACAGCACTACTAAATTGAGGTGCAATACGAGTAAGTTCTGCATCTTCTTCGCACCAAATTAAACTGCCGCCCGGCTCAATACTATTGGTGAAATTTACAAACTGATTTACATAATTGTCATAAACAGGAAACACATTGATGTGATCCCAAGCAATTCCGGAAATCAAAGCCACGTGTGGCTTATAGAACATAAACTTACTTTCTGGCTGTAGTGGTGAAGCCAAATATTCATCGCCTTCCAAAATAATTATTGGAGCATTCTCTGTAAGACGCACTGCTGTGTCAAAACCCTTTAAACGCGCACCAACCATGTAATCAAAATCTAATCCAGCATAATGTAGCACGTGCATAATCATACTGGTGATAGTTGTTTTGCCGTGGCTGCCAGCAACTACAACTCGCTTCTTATTTTTTGCAATTTCAAAAAGATACTCAGGGAAAGATACGATTTTCAAACCTAATGCCTGTGCGCGTTTCAACTCTGGATTATCCAAGCGTGCGTGCATACCCAAAATCACTACATCAATGTCTGTGGTAATATTATTTTCATCAAATCCAATAGAAGATGGCAGCAAACCTGCGTTTGACAAATTGGTTTTTGCTGGGTCGTTGATAGCATCGTCAGAGCCTGTTACTTGATGCCCTTGCCTTGATAAAACAATAGCTATATTGTGCATTACAGCACCTCCGATGGCAATTAAATGAATGCGCATAAAATTAAATGAGGCTGCAAATCAATGAACAAATTTTGTAATTGTTCAACCCTTGTTTTTAACGCTTTAATGGTTTAGATAAGCTGAATTTTCATTTTAGCCCCAACAACTCAGCAGCATCAAGATTGTCCTCATTCATCTTGTAGCGAAGCCAATAATTTAAAGTATTTAGATAATTTGATTTTCCTGAATTGGTTTTCAAAAAGTGGAGCCAAAGTAAAGTTATAGAGAGTTCCGCAACATAAAATGCAATGTCACGAGATGAAGCAACCAATGCATCCTGTGAGGATATATTTTCAATAAAATCGAAAAGCACTTTCATTTTTTGTTGAACAATTTCTTTCTGCTTTGTCAACTCAGGCGCAATTATTTCTGCTAATAAATGATTGGCAAATTCTTTAAAAGCTACCAAGCCATTTTCCTTTTCAGCAGCACGCAGCATATCTAGGGAAAGTACATTGGTAGTGCCTTCCCATATACTTAATACCTGTGCATCGCGTAACATACCAGGTATGCCACTGTCTTCTAAATATCCAATACCGCCAAAGGTTTCAATGTGTTCAGACGCGTATTGAATGGCTTGCTTTGCCGTAAAAAGTTTTGCAACAGGAGTTAAAAATCGCAACAATGATTTTTCACTTTCGGTTGCGTTATTACATTCTTCTTTACCCAATAACCTTACTAAGAAAAGAGCCAGTATGGTATTGCTTTGATAGGCAATTTCCATCTCGCGCAATGTTTTTCTATGTAAGGAATGTTTCTCTATTTTTTGTCCGAACGCCTCGCGAATTGGACTGTAAGCTTTACTTAAAGAATATGCTCTGCGTAAATATGAAACCGCACTCACGGTGTTGTAAATTCGGGTGATGTTGAACAGCGTAGAAATGGTTTTTACTCCCTTCCCTTTTTCGCCAACCAATTTAGCTTTTGCACCTGTTAGTAGCAATTGCGCAGTTGGTAAAGCACGAGTGCCTAATTTATCTTTTAAGGCTTCTACTTCAATACCATTTAGCGAGCCATCATCATTGCGAATGGGCAGATAGAAAAGTGAAAGTGGTGCGCGTTTGCCCTCCGCAGGTTGTTCAGTAGATGCCAGCGTAAAAGCCATGTTGGCAGTTATTGCTGAGGTAAACCATTTGTGTCCGCGCAACAAATAATCTTCACCATCAGGCGATGCTAACGTCATTGAACGTGACACATCCGAGCCGCCCGTTCGCTCCGTCATCCATTGCCCGCTGGTTTTAAAAGTTGCGGGGTTGCGAGAAGTTAATCCCTTATAAGCATGTTCTTTTAAAAAGTCATTTCCATATAATTCTATCAGTCGTGCCGCACCATCGGTCATTGCTAATGGACAGGTGTAAATTGCTGATGAAGCTGTGTAGAGATATAGCTTTACAAACTGATAAAGTCGCGAATGTTCTGAATACTTCCTTTCGTAGCCGATGGCTACCAAACCGTCTTCGGCAGCTACCTTTTCTAAATTCAACCAGCCCTGCGAAACTTTAATTTCATCTACACGATTACCCCAAGCATTAAATTGAATCAATTCAGGTTTGTTTACTTCTGCATCGCGCGCCCATTCAATAAATTCATTGGCTACACGCTTGCCGAATTGCGTTAAGTCGGGCGTAATTTCAGCTAAGGCATCTGCCGGAAAATATGTGCGCAAATAGTCTTGCAAAAATTCATCATCAGTAAATTCATTATTCAACTTTGGAATTTGCTGAATGAAGTCTGAATACGGTGTTGGTTTGGACATGATTTATTTATTTTTTGATAATTCTTTTTCGACAACAATTATGTATCTCTACAACATTTATTATTCTGTCTGATAATTCGGCAATACATAGTTGTAGAACAATTGAGGTAGTTTGTTTGTTTTCAATAGCATAACCCCTCCAAATATTTCCGCAATTAATGTTATCTGTTTGCCGGAATTGTCAAATAAATAAGCCCTGTTTGAATACTTAATAGCGGCATACAAATTCTTTAGGGTATCTGTATAATGCGATTGAATTCTGTTTTCGTCAACATTATGGCCTCCCTTATCAACTCTATTTGCTACTCTATCTATATTGATATCAGGGCTATTTGTGCAAACAAAATATAAATACGTTTTGTATCCCTTTTGTTGTGCTTTTTGGATTTCAGCAACCTTAGATGAATGGCTCATTACAGTTTCAAAAGCAAAAGATTTATTACTTAGTATCAGCAACCAGCGAATAAAAGATGCAACAAAAGAAGCCTCATAGCTATTGGTTAATTTTGATCTATCAACAATGAAATTTTCCCTAACTTCAATATCAATTTTATAACCCTCTGAATTTGATTTATTGATTAACGATTTTGCTTCGGAAGTTTTCTTGAAAGCAATTAAATTTTCCTCTGATGCATTAAGTCCCATAGCTTTTAAATTTATTAAACCGCTACTCGCTAATAATTTCTGCAATTCATCAGCATTAATAAAATATCCCGCGTTGTAGTTTTTTTTAAACTCTTCAAAAAGTGTGCTTTTTCCTGAGCCGTTAGGTCCTGCAAAAACCCTAAGCCGCTTATTACTTTGCATATAAAACCATTCCTTTTTTAAGAACGACTTTTTGCTTACGATTTGCTCTGCTTTTAATAGGAATTTCCTTTATGATATTCGCAGTGCCATCAGCATCTTCTTTAATTATTTTTCCATTTTTTAGATATGTAATTGATAAACCCAGTGCTTTGTAAGCTCTGATAGCATTAATTGAACTTGAGCGACCAACTTTTACTAATTCCTTAGATTGTTTTAGATCAGTTACGAAACTTGATTTTGACGATTTAACTAATTTAACCTTTGAAGCTGTTTTTGAAGTTGATTTTTTTTTCGTTGCATTTCTTTTAACCACCTTACTTGACATACATACATTTATTTAACAAGCTAAAAATATAAAGAAGGCTAAAGATAAATTAGAATTCTGATTTCCCCTTATTCGCAAAGAAAAAACTGTTTTATGATTCCTGCAAAAGCTTACGCGGCACAAAATGCCACATCACCCCTTACCCCTTTTCAATTTGAGCGCAGAACATCTGGAGCGCATGATGTAGCTATTGATATTCTTTACTGTGGTGTTTGCCACTCAGATATTCATCAGGTGCGCAATGAATGGGGCGGCTCAAAATATCCAATGGTGCCAGGGCATGAAATTGTAGGAAAAATTACTGCAGTTGGCGCACTTGTAACAAAATTCAAGGTGGGCGATTTGGCGGGCATAGGTTGTTTGGTTGATTCATGCCGTGCTTGTTCAAGTTGTGCTGATGGGCAGGAACAATACTGCGAGAATGGCATGATTGGCACCTATAACAGTTATGAAAAGGATGGCAAAACACTTACACAAGGTGGCTACAGCGATAAGATTGTAACCGATGAAGCATTCGTTTTACACGTTTCAGATAAACTCTCGCTTGAGCGCGTGGCTCCATTGTTATGCGCAGGTATCACTACCTATTCTCCACTTCGCCAATGGAAGGTTGCAAAGGGACATCGCGTTGCAGTTTTAGGATTGGGAGGCTTAGGACACATGGCTGTGAAGTTTGCCGTGGCAATGGGGGCGGAAGTGACTGTTCTTAGCACTTCTCCTTCAAAAGAAGCCGATGCAAAAGAATT
The DNA here is from genome assembly GCA_964552715.1 of uncultured Chitinophagaceae bacterium. Lineage (GTDB taxonomy): Bacteria > Bacteroidota > Bacteroidia > Chitinophagales > LD1 > UBA7692. The sequence continues at coordinate 17,402 of CAZKHZ010000028.1, forward strand.
AGGCGCGCACAAGTTTGTTGTTACAAAAGATGCAACATCACTTACCGCAGTTAAAAACTATTTCGATTTTATCATTGATACTGTTTCTGCTCAACACGACTTAAATCTTTATTTAGGATTGTTGCGATTAGATGGCACTATGATATTGTTAGGCGTGCCACCGGATGCTCCGCAATTGCAGGTTTTTAATTTGATTGGCAAGCGCAGAAGGTTAGCTGGCTCATTGATTGGCGGTATTAAAGAAACACAAGAAATGCTTGACTACTGCGCTGAACACAACATTATGTCGGATGTAGAAGTGATTCCTATCAGTGAAATAAACAATGCCTACGAGCGAATGATAAAAGGCGATGTTCATTACAGATTTGTGATTGATTTGAAGAGTCTTTAAAAGGAACTTTTCTTCTAAAACACATCCACTACTCTTAGTCTTTTTGCACTATCAACTACAAGAGTAAAAGACATTATAGCAGTGTTGCCTGTAGAGGTAAATACAACTTCAATTTCTGATTGGGGTGGGTTGCTGGGAATACACAAATAACAAATACCTCTTGCCGAAAAATTGCAACTCTTGTTCATTCTGCCGGTGAGTTTTGTAATGTTTTTTAAATGCCCAACGCTATCTAAAGGGATGGGTACGGGTAATAAATCTTCGGTGAGTTTATCAACCTCGCTTGCTACCAATTCGGTATTTCTTTCCAACATGCCGCGCTTGAATGCAGGGCAGTTCATGGTTGGGTCGAGCTGTTCTTTGGTGCAACTATAACAAGTAACTATCAGCAGTAAAAGGATAATGGTGTTTCTCAATTTTGGTAAATCTATCGCCAACAAATCTATCATCTAATTTGACTGAATTGCAAATACAATCAACACGAAGCCAAGCCTCTTTTAAAACTTATTTTAAGCTCTATTGAATTTCGCTTTGCTATAATTACGGGGATTGATGGGCAGGCGCGTATTGCCAGACTTTGATATAGTCCACCTCAAAGTATTTTGGAAAAAGCGTTTTTGAAAGTCGGACACCCTGTGCATTTACTGCAAGATTTACTATAACGTGTTTTCTGCCTTTGAAAGCCACCTGCATTTCTCCAGCCAATTCATTGTTTACATAGAACAGCAACTTATCGGGCAGCCATTCTAAAGTGACGGTGATAAAATCTTTGTGTACCAATTTTTTACTTTTAAAAGAAATACCCTTTGAAGAAGGTTTGCCGTTTTCGTCATGAAAATGAATGGTTGAAAACAGTTTCTTTTTTATTTGTCCGTAGTGTTCAAAGATGTCAATTTCTTGTTGAGGCATTGCGCCATAGAGCCAAAAAGCAGGCCACAACCATTTGCCTTTGGGCACTTTGCATCTTATTTCAAACTTACCGTATTCAAAACTTTCTTTGCTGTAAAGCATACCAGATGTGAAATAGAAACTTCTCAGATTGGGTTTTGTATCCGGGAAAATATAATCATCAGCTAAAGAAGAATTTACCCTTGCCAGCGTATTCTCTTTCATCAATTTTATGCGCAGCAGTCCATCAATTATTTCAAGATTTTCGCCAGCGGTGTAAAACTGCGGCTCGGAGTTTGCCGGCAAATTTCTTCCCCACGGATAACTGTTTTGCCAGCGGTTGTAATCAATGCAGCAGGAATCAAAATTTTCTTCAAACAGCAATTGAGTAAAGCCTGTATGAAACCAAAATAAAAGGAAAAGGATAATGGTGTTTCTCACTTTTGGCAAATCTAAAAATTCCTTCCTGCTCCTTACTTTGCTTGAGCCAGCAACATCATTGAGCATTAATTGGTAATTTTTACCCATTGATTTGACAACTTATACCAAACATACATAAATATTAAACCAAGTAAAATAAAAGCGATAAAAGGCTTGGTATAAAATGTAAAGAAACTTAGCTCTACAGCACTTTCAGTTCTGCCTTTTTTTAGCCAAACAGACACTTTGTCTCCAGGCATATTGGAGGAAAATTCTGAACTTGTTATTGTATTATAGCTTGAATCTCTGTAAGTATAATTAATATAGTAACGCTCAAATGTTTCAACTCTTGTTGTTTCATTCGTCACTTCGCCTTGTATAAATTCTGCATCAGAAAAGTAATCAATCCAAGGGGCAAATGGGATTAGGATAATTATAAAGGAAAGGGAAAAGTACTTCCAAAACGGAAGTGGTTTTGTTAGTGCAAAGAAAGTGTGTTTGCTTAGGGCAAACAGAACCCCAGATATTGCAAACCAAATAATAAACCAATTTGTAATCATATCTCCATCTAAACATCCTAAAAGAGATTTATGCATACCTAGTTTAGGAAATATCCTACTGTATATTACTTCCACTTTATTATCGGAGGGGTAGAAGCTGTTAGGTGCACCATCAATGATATACTCTTTTCCGTTAACTCTGTAGGCAATAATGGGTGTGGGATATGTTATTTCCAAAGACTTATATCCCCTAGCTTTTAATCCTTTGTATGAAGTAATTCGAAAATTAATAATATCTCCATTGGTAATTGCAGGAAGTAAGACTAATGGGATTGCCTTATGAAATACCATTAGGAAAAACACTACAAAGCTTATCAAGAAGAGTTTGAAATAAAGATTTTTTATAATCATAAAGACATCCAAAACTAATTATCATACTGAATAAGTAATCTATTCTCTATCTCCGCTACTTTCGCGCCTTCATGGCAAAACAAAGAACAGTTTATGTGTGTCAGAACTGCGGCACCAACTCTGCCAAGTGGGTGGGCAAGTGTGCAGCCTGTGGCGAGTGGAACACTTATGTGGAAGAACACATCAACAAAGAAGAAGAGAAGGCTAAAGAAAAATCGTATGCCGCCAAAAGCGGTGTGGCAGTGCCCGTACCCATTGGCGATGTAACGGAAGAAGAAGGTATGCGCCTCGACTCGGGCGATGTGGAGCTGAACCGCGTGACCGGTGGCGGCATTGTGCCCGGCTCGCTGATATTGCTGGGTGGCGACCCGGGCATTGGCAAATCTACCTTGCTGTTGCAGGTGGCTTTGCAATTGAACGGCACAAAAGTGTTGTATGTAAGTGGTGAAGAAAGCAACCGACAGATTCGCCTGCGGGCTTCGCGCATCGGCATCAAAAACAGAAACTGCTTTTTGCTTACCGAAACCAACACGCAGGCTGTTTTCAAACAAGCAGAAATTTTGCAACCCGAACTGATAGTAATTGACTCGATACAAACTTTGCATACGGTGTATGTGGAGTCGCCCCCGGGCAGTGTGAGCCAGTTGCGCGAATGCACTGCCGAGTTGCAGCGTTTTGCTAAAGAAAAAGATATTCCGATTGTGCTGATTGGACACATTACCAAAGACGGCATGATTGCCGGACCCAAAGTGCTGGAACACATTGTGG
>CAZKHZ010000028.1:20789-24058 GCA_964552715.1 uncultured Chitinophagaceae bacterium
TTGTGGATGTGGTGCTGCAATTTGAGGGCGACCGCAACTACACTTATCGCATGTTGCGCACCATCAAAAACCGCTTTGGCTCTACCTCCGAATTGGGTATTTACGAAATGCAGGGCAGCGGTTTACGTGCCGTTACCAACCCCAGCGAAATTCTTTTGACACAACGCGATGAAGAACTGAGCGGCATCTCGGTGGCTTCTATGATGGAAGGTATTCGTCCGCTGATGATAGAAACGCAGGCTTTAGTAACGCCCGCTTTTTATGGCACACCGCAGCGCAGCGCCACGGGCTTTGATGGCAAAAGGTTGAACATGCTTTTGGCAGTGTTAGAAAAACGTTCGGGCTTTAGGTTTGGCACAAAAGATGTGTTCCTCAACATTGCTGGAGGCTTGCGGGTAGAAGACCCCGCCATTGACCTTGCCATTATCACGGCTCTTATTTCTTCGTATGAAGATAAACCTGTTTCGTCCAAAATTGCCTTTGCTGCGGAGGTGGGGCTTAGTGGCGAGGTGCGCGCTGTGAGCCGCATTGAGCAGCGCATTGCCGAAGCCGACAAACTGGGTTTCAGCACTATGTTTATCTCTAAATTTAATAGCAAGGGTATTGATGAATCTAAGTTTCAATTGCAACTGATACCCATCAGCAAGGTGCAGCAATTGGTGGAGGCTTTGTTTTAACCGTGGCTGAAAAAACGGTTGGTGAAAACACTAACTGTAGCTGAAAGAGGCAGTCCTTTTTTATTTAAAAGTTGCAAGTTATGAGTAGCAAAAAAATACTAGGGCTGTTACTTGCAACTCCCACCTTCAACAAAGCAACCAAAAGCCATTTATCAAACTCTTCTATTGCTTTATGCTTATAATCACCAACAGATATGGATGTTTCCGAAAATAAATATTGGTTTCTGCGCAACCACCAACTTTTTCGCACGCTGGCAAACAGCGAGGTAAAAGACCTGTGTATCATTAGTCGTTTTATTATGGCTAAAAAAAGCGAGTTCATCTATCTGGCAAATGACAATATACCCAGAATTTACCTGCTTAAGATTGGTATGATTCGCATTGTGGAAATGGAAAACGGGAAGGAAACCATCAAGGATATTATCAAGCAGGGCGATTTGTTTGGCGAACTTTCGCTGAGCAAATCAGGTAACAAAACCGAAATGGCGCAGGTAATGAGCAAGGATGTTTCGATATGTTCTTTTCGCCTCGAAGATTTTGAAAATGTGCTGGCAAAAAACTCGCAGATAGCCCTTACTTACACAAAGATGGTGGGCGAAAAAATGAAGAATATTTCTAACCGCTACAGTGGTTTGGTGTTCAAAGATGTGCGCGCTCGCTTAATTGCTTTTCTGAAAAACTGGGCAGCTACCGAGGGGGTGAAAGATGGCAATATCATCCGCATCAAAAATTACCTTACGCATAGCGACATCGCGGGTATTATTTGTTCTACCCGCCAAACGGTTACCGAGCTTATCAATGATTTAGAATATCAGAAAAAACTAACTTACACCCGCAGCGAAGTAGTTTTGAAGGATTTGTAACTATTAGCCAAATAAGTCGCGTAACCGACAAAACTTTTAATAACAGTACATCAACTTTGTAATATTAAAATTCAACATCATGAAAAACTATTTACTACTACTAGGCACATTTTTCACAACAATTATTTCTGCACAGCAGCGCGTTGTTTTATACGAACATTTCAGCAATGCCAATTGCTCTAGCTGCGCTACCTTTACACCCCAGCTCACCGCATTTGTAGAAGGCAAGCAAGGCGAAGCCGTGATGCTGGGTTATCAGATTAACACACCCTACAGCGATGGTATTTACAACGAAAACAAAGCGGATGTGGACGCCCGCAGAAATGTATATAGCATCAGTGGTTCGCCTTACACTATCATGGATGGCAACTATTTCAAAAACGGCACTGCACCATTCCTAAATCAGGCGACAGCCAAGCATACCGCACGCAAAGCAGTGGATGCAACCTTTGAAATTGACCTTTCTAACCTTCAACGCACTGGCGACTATGTTACAGGTAATATTACCATCACTTCCATTGCCGACAATACCGGCAACACACTAAAAGCATTTATTGTGTTTGCCGAAAAAACAGTTTTAAAAAGCAGCTACAATCCTGTGCCGGGCAACAATTCTGAAACACAATATCCCTACGTAATGCGCAAGTTTTCGCCCGATGCTAGTGGAGTTACTTTGTTTAAAAAAGATGTAAACGAAGTAAATACCATCAACGTGAATCAGATAGTGCCGAATGTAAAATCGTGGGAAGAATTGCGCGTGATTGCTTTTGTGCAAAATACTACCACTAATGAAGTTTATCAGGCGGCAACGAGCACACCTGCCATTGTAAGCAGCATAGCCGACAAAGAAGAAATAAGATTTTCTGTATCGCCCAATCCAGCAAATACATTTGTTGATGTGAAGATTGGAAGCAACGAACCTGTTGAATTGTTTCTGTCAAATACAATTGGTGAAAACATATTGACTAAAAACTTCACCACTGCATCACGCATCTCTTTAGAAGGTTTGCCACAGGGAATTTATCTGCTGACTATCCGCGATGAAAAAGGCACTTCATTACAAACAAAACGTATTATCAAACAATAAAAACAAGTGAACATGAAAACAACAACAATTGCAACATCATTGCTGCTGATTGCGTCAATCACATTGCTTACACAATGCAAAAAAAGTGCAGAGGGTGCAGACAAAGTATTATTTGATAAAAGCAATACAACAAGCGGCTTTACTTTTTACAAAAACAATTCAAGCGTTTTGCCTACAAGCAATCAAGGCGGGCACAACGAACCTTTTCGTGTGCGCTTCAATGCTATAGCGCAAGCGGCTTTGACCGACAATGGCAAGTTACCTGCTGGGGGCTCGTTTCCTGAAGGTTCATTAATAGTGAAAGAACAATACGATGCCAATGGAAGCACTGTGAAATTGCTTGCAGTGATGGAAAAAGCAACTACCAACTCGGCTTCTGGTGCAGGTTGGATATGGGCAAAATACAGCCCCGATGGAAAAGTAATAATATCAATAGATGATAAGGGTTCAGCTTGTATCAATTGCCATTCAACTAATGCCCGCGACTATGGAAGATTGTATGAGTTGTTTCCGTAAGCAAAGAAATACGCGACATTTATTCTGAACTTCACCGAAAGATTTTTGCCTAAAAAGCGAAGATTACGAGGATTGCGCTAATTAGTTTTACAAAGCAGGAGTGATTTTTTCCCAACCTAGTATGTA